>CADBSN010000170.1 GCA_902797255.1 uncultured Bacteroidales bacterium
AAGAAAAAAAATTATGCCAAGATCAGTAAATCATGTTGCTTCAAGAGCAAGAAGAAAGAAGATTTTAAAGCGCGTTAAAGGTCAGTTCGGTGCACGTAAGAACGTGTGGACCGTTGCGAAAAATGCTTACGAGAAGGGACTTACCTATGCATTCGTAGGACGTCGTCGTAAGAAGAGAGAATTCCGCGCATTGTGGATTCAGCGTATCAATGCTGCAGCTCGTCTCGAAGGTCTTTCATATTCACAGCTTATGGGAGCACTCCACAAGGCTGGAATCGAAATCAACCGCAAGACACTTGCAAATCTTGCACTCAACAACCCTGAAGCATTCAAGGCTGTAGTTGAGAAAGTTAAGTAAGACACACATTACTTAAGATAACGAAGGAGAGCACAGAAGCTCTCCTTTTTAATTCAATCATCTATGTACAAAAAACAATTCAAAATCAAGGCAGACACCATCTGTTGGCATCAATTCACTCGTCATGCTGATGCAGCGTTTCTCAGCCTCGGCAGAGAAATCAAGATCGGAGTGCTGAGTGTGGCTACCCTACTCACCGCCACACCCGACTCAGCGGCTGCAAAGGTAGCAATGGCACCTGTGAACACAGACGACATGAGCGAATTATGCACAGAAGGAGCACTCGATGATATTCCACCCATCGATATAGTGCTGCAAGAAGAAGTCGACACCATCGGCTTCACAGAGAGAACCATCGAACTTTCGTGTACGAACATCACAGCCTCACGTGTTCCGATTCCGGAAGACAAGGCAACACGAATTGTTCAAGTGATTAACACCCAAGACATCGAAGCAAGTGCGGCCCAGAGTGTGAACGACCTGCTAAAACTGGTAGCAGGAGTAGATGTCCGACAACGAGGAGGATACGGTATCCAGACCGACATAGGAGTGAATGGTGGTAATGAAGACCAACTGACCGTGATGCTCAACGGAATCAACATGACGAATCCTCACACAGGACACCTTACGATGGATCTTCCCATCAACACACACGACATCGAACGTATCGAAATTATGGAAGGAGGAGCCAGCAGAATTTATGGCTCATCAGCCTTCGCAGGAGTCATCAATATCGTCACGAAGTCGGAAGCCGATAGCCAGACAGGTATCGCCCTCACGGGAGGTTCGTACGGTACCATCGAAGCAAACGGACACATTAACTATCTATCGGGCAATTTCCGCAACCGCATCAGCGGAGGATGGGCACAAAGTGACGGAGCATCGAATAACAGCGATTTTAAAAAAGGAAACGTGTATTGGGACGAACAATACACAAGCGAAACAATAGACATCAGACTTCAAGCAGGGTACAGCACCAAGAAATATGGGGCTAACACGTTCTATGGAACAGGTAGTCAGTCACAGTACGAAGAGAATTCGCGTTATCTGATTGCTGTTCAAGGTGAAAACCACGGACGTCTGCACGTACAGCCACAAGTATATTGGAACAGGATGTATGACCATTATATCTGGAAGAAAGAGAATCCTGCCGCCTACGAGAACTACCACCAAACAAACG
Source organism: uncultured Bacteroidales bacterium (assembly GCA_902797255.1). Lineage (GTDB taxonomy): Bacteria > Bacteroidota > Bacteroidia > Bacteroidales > Bacteroidaceae > Colivivens. The sequence goes on from CADBSN010000170.1 coordinate 1,539, forward strand.
TATATGGAGCCAACATCAATACTTGGACACATTGGTCGCTTGGACGATCGTCTGTGGGTATAGAACTCAAACGTGAAAAGATTCTCAGCACACGGTTGGGAAAACCGATAGATCCCAACCACATCAACAACTACCCAGGATACAAGTACAAAGACGGACGGACAAATATCGGTTTTTATCTGGAACATGACGTGTTGCTCGAACACTGGAGTTTCTCGGCAGGTCTGCTGATAAACAAAAATACAAGTGTGGAAGGGGGCATGAAACTCTATCCTGGCATTGATATCAGTTACAGTCCCAAACATGACATGCGACTCTATGCCTCATTCAATCAGAGTCTGCATACACCTACCTATACCGATCTGTATTATAATGGTCCAGGACTTGAAGCCAATCGGGCATTAAGACCTGAAAAGAGTACGGATGTGTCAGTCGGATGGAGTTACACTACCCCACTCCTCTCTATTAGTCTGAAAGGGTTCTTCCGTCATGAAACCGATATGATTGACTGGGTGAAACTGCAAGGAGCTACTTCGTGGACAAGTGCGAACTCAGACATCGATAACCTCGGAGCAGACGCTTTGCTGACCTTCGATTTCACAAAAAAGCATCATAACTCATGGCTACAGCATGTCTCTGTAGGATATTGCTACAACTATCAAGAACGAAAGAACCAAGAACAAGCTGCCAACTATGCGAGTCAACTAGTTTATCTTCGACATAAGATTGTCACGACTGTGCGCCATCGAATCACTAATTATCTGAGTGCCCAATGGGAGTTCGTTTATAAAGACCGGACTGGTTGGTTTGATCATGCACAGACAGGTGACCGCACGAATTACGGCAGTTATGGTCAACTCGATCTACGTCTGCAATGGGCAAATAATAAATATAAGGTGTATGTGCTGGCCAATAATCTGACAGACAGACGATATTACGACATCGCAAATGTGCCTCAATCAGGTTGTTGGTTCATGGTCGGCGGGACATATACAATTGGTTTGTAAGCGAACGCTGATTGCACACTTTTCAACGAAAGTGCTGAGATTCATGCGTTTTTTTGCACGTTCGGTGGCATTTAGTGTTATTTCTTCCATGGAAATTTCCCCAAGTCCAAATAATTGCATATCTTTGCATCAGAAGAATCACGAATATTATTAATCATCAAAATAGAAAATAGTATGAAAGCATTTGTATTTCCAGGTCAAGGAGCACAGTTCTCTGGTATGGGAAAAGATTTGTATGAGTCAAATCCATTAGCGAAAGAGTTGTTCGACAAAGCCAATGAAATTCTTGGTTACAAGATTACAGACATCATGTTTGAAGGAACAGCTGAAGAACTGAAGCAGACGAAAGTGACTCAACCTGCCGTGTTCCTCCATTCTGTTATCTCTGCCTTCTGCATGGGCGACGCCTTCAAGCCAGAGATGGTTGCAGGTCACTCATTGGGTGAGTTCTCTGCCCTCGTAGCAGCAGAATGTCTCTCATTTGAGGATGGTCTGAAACTCGTTTACAAGCGTGCGATGGCAATGCAGAAAGCATGCGAACTTGCGCCAAGTACGATGGCAGCCATCATCGGTCTGGAAGACGAGAAGGTAGAAGAGGTATGTGCCTCTATCAGCAAGGAAGGTAACGTGGTTGTTCCTGCAAACTACAACAACCCAGGTCAGTTGGTAATCTCTGGTAACATCGATGCAGTTAACGCAGCTTGTGAAGCTTTGAAGGAAGCTGGTGCAAAGCGTGCGCTCCCATTACCAGTAGGTGGTGCTTTCCACTCTCCACTCATGATGCCTGCACAGGACGAACTCGCAGCAGCTATCGAGCAGACAGAGTTCCACACTCCTAAGTGTCCTGTTTATCAGAACGTAGATGCAAAGGGTCATACCGATGCTGCAGAAATCAAGGCCAACCTGCTCAAGCAACTTACCTCACCAGTAAAATGGACCTATGAGGTTCAGGCTATGATTGCAGATGGTGCTACCGACTTCACGGAGTGTGGCCCAGGCAAAGCACTTCAAGGCATGATTGCCAAGATCTCTCGCGATGTGACAGCTCACGGAATCGAGGGATAATTCATAATGCATAATTCATAATGCATAATGTTTAATGCATAATTATGGTTCGTCCAATTATCTATCAGACGCTGCCACGCTTGTTTGGTGCTGTCAGCAAGGAGAATGTCCGTAACGGTTCGATTGATCAGAACGGATGTGGAAAACTTAATGACTATACAACCAAGGCTCTGAAACACATTCGGAGTCTTGGTTTTAATTATATTTGGTACACAGGAGTCATTGAGCACGCCACCAAAACCGACTATACACGCTTCGGTATACAATCTGATCATCCGTCAGTAGTAAAAGGGAACGCAGGCAGTCCGTATGCCATCAGAGACTATTACGACATTGATCCAGATTTGGCAGTTGACGTACCTCATCGAATGAAGGAATTCGAACAGCTGATTGCCCGCACCCATCGTGCCGGACTGAAGATGCTGATTGACTTCGTGCCCAACCATGTAGCTCGACAATATCAATCAGATGCAAAACCAATAGGAATATCTGATTTGGGAGAATACGATGACACATCGACAGCGTTCTCTCCTCAGAATAACTTCTACTACCTGCCCGACCAATCACTAGACATCAGCGATATCGTCGATAATGAACAACAGATTGGCGGATATGTAGAGTCGCCAGCAAAGGTGACAGGAAACGACTGTGTGACATCCCGTCCCAGTAGGAACGACTGGTACGAGACGGTGAAGTTGAACTATGGAGTCAACCTCTATACCCATCAACTTGACCCCATGATCGCTAACCAGCTCAATACGATAGCTTCTCCAGAAGGTATCCGTTCCTATGGTCACATTGAAAGTATTCAACCAGCAACAACCAGCAGCACCATGCTGTTCGCTTATCCAGACACATGGAACAAGATGCTTGACATCCTCCGTTTCTGGGCAACAAAGGGAGTTGACGGATTCCGCTGTGACATGGCCGAGATGGTTCCTGTAGAGTTCTGGGGATGGGCCATTCCACAAATCAAATCAGAACATAAAAATATCATCTTCATCGCAGAAGTATATAACCCAAACGAATATCGCAATTACATCAATCGCGGACATTTCGACTACTTGTATGATAAGGTTGGACTCTATGACACCTTGCGTCATGTAATCGGAGGAGGTAGTGCTTCACTCATCACCTACAGTTGGCAGTCTGTGGACGATATCAATTCACACATGCTTAACTTCCTGGAAAATCATGACGAACAACGTATCGCATCAAAATACTTTGCTGGAGATGCTCGCAAGGCCTTCCCTGCCCTACTCGTCTCTGCCCTTATGCGCACCAATCCATTTATGGTGTACCAAGGACAGATGCTTGGCGTAGATGGTATGGAAGATGCCGGATACAGCGGAAGTGACGGACGAACTACCATCTTTGACTATTGGTCGATAGAACAATTCAAACGTTGGAGAAACAACGAACTGTACGATACCAATAAACTGACCAAAGAGGAAAAAGAAATATTTAATTATTATACGAAGGTGCTCTCCCTCTGCAATACAGAGAAAGCAATCTGCGAAGGACAATTCTACGATCTCATGTATGCCAACTATGAGAATCAACAAATGGACACAAACCGATTGTATGGCTTTATCCGCAAAAAAGATGATGAGACCATCCTCATCGTAGCAAACTTCGCAGACGAACTGATGCAGACAGCTGTCCGCATTCCTGCACATGCTATCGAGTTCCTGAAGATAAAGACAGGCGCACGATTCGCAACAGAACTGCTGACGGGAACTACACAAACTATTGATATCTATCCCGATCAAACGATAGATCTCAAAGTACCAGCAAATGGTGGTATTGTCTTGAAGTTTTAGTCGGTTACTATAGTTTAATTTTTACAGGTTTTGATTCGTTGTGTATACGATCGAGTGCTGTCACAACGAAAGTATAGCCTGTTTGGTTTCCCTCGAGAAGATAGCGAGGTTCACCCACTACTGCGATAAGGTGAGTCGGATCATCGGTATTGATTTTCTCTCCTTTTGCAAAGCGATAGACAGCATACATCGTTGCTTTATCCAATTCGTTCTTTGCTTTAGGTGCTTTCCACGTAAGGAAAATCTTGCCAGAATCCGTCAGACCATTTCCGTTCTGGACCGAGATGGATAACTTGCTGACTTTCTTAGGAGCTTTCTTGTCAATCCACGGCATGAGTGGTTGCAGTGAGGGATACTTGTGATATTCCTGTTCAAGCATGGTGCGATAGTTGCCTGGATTGTCAACCACTGCAGCAGCATACCATTGACAACTACCTTGTACATTGGGCAGACTGCGCTGGATATTATATTTGGAAATCATCTGGTGCATATTCGGATTCTGTGGATCAGCTTCTTTTACGGTACGTTCCACGTCCTGGCCGATGTAGAGAGGCCGTTTGCCGCAGTAGTTGTTCCACCACTCACAAAGCACCTTATAGTCAGCTACTTTATAACCAATATTCCAATAAATTTGTGGAATGAGATAGTCCACCCATTCTTTCTCCTGCCAAAGTACGATATCTGCATAGAGGTCATCGTAGTTCTGAGTACCTCGTGTAGCACTTCCTGCCTTTGAGTTCGTTCCATCAGGACTGTTACGATAAATGCCGAAGGGCGAAATACCGAACTTAACCCAAGGCTTCACCTTACGGATAAGATCGTGGATATCGTGAATGAGCATGTTGACATTATCACGTCGCCAATCATCAATAGAAGAGAAACCACGTGGGTCTGCGGCAAAATTGGCTTGATCAGGAATGACTTGTCCAGCTGTTGGATATGGATAGAAATAATCGTCCATGTGCAGACCATCCACATCATATCGTTTCAGGATATCTTCGATAATCATACAGGTGTGTTGTCGGTTGATTTCGAGGGCAGGATTGAAGATAAGCAAGTCACCATATTGGAAAAGACGTTCGGGATGGGTAGCTGCAACATGATTCGCCGCAACTTCCTTAGTTCCAGCTGTCTTCGCTCTGTATGGGTTGATCCATGCATGACACTCCATACCTCGACTGTGACATTCAGTCACCATCCATGCCAGAGGATCCCAACCGTCTGCTGGTGCCTTTCCCTGCTGACCTGTAAGATAACGGCTCCAAGGCTCAAAGTCAGAACGATAGAGCGCATCACCCTCGGCACGAACTTGGAAGAGGATGGCATTGATACCTGCAGACTTGAGAATATCAAGTTGACTGCTCAGCATCTGTCGCAACTGTTCAGGTGACTTACCCAGATACTGACCATTAACACACTGAATCCAAGCGCCACGAAATTCACGCTTTGGATGAGTCTGTGCGACTAATTGACTAAAAGCCAATGGAGAGAGAAAAAGTATAACAAATAATATTGGTTTGATGTATCTTTTCATTTCTGTGGAATTACGGGCTTATAAATAAATATGGTTTATAGGAAAGGGGTGAGTAGGTTACCGAACCATGCGACAAAACGTTTCCATTTCGTTTTTGATTTCCAATAATCGGTGCTCATAGGAACGCTACTCTGTACGTCTTCTTCAAACATCTGCGTAAGTTCTGCTGTGATTTCTTTGTCAAAGATAATCGTGTTGACCTCATAGTCGCAACGAAGACTACGGCTATCGAGATTGGATGATCCGACCGTGCAAAAGAGGTCGTCAACCATCATGATTTTCGTGTGATGAAATCCTCCACGGAACATGTGAACCTTCGCTCCTAATTTCTGCATCTGACGGCCCACGTAGTGACTTGCATCAGGAGTGAGTGGAATATCGCTCTTTTCGCTGATCATAATCTGCACATCTACCCCTCGTTTGATACAACGCTTGAGTGCGCTACGTACCTGATGAGTAGGGACGAAATACGGATTGATGAGCAACACTTTGTGCTTGGCATTATCAAGCATGCTACAATAGAGTTGACGGATGGATTTATTGGCAGTCTTAGGATGACGGTCGATAACACCAAGCGTAGAGTTTCCTTGTGGATTATGCATGGGGAAATACATTGCACTAACCAATATCTCACCTGTTGCTTTGGCCCACATCTCACAGAATATCTTGTGCAGGTCGTTCACTGCAGGTCCTTCAATTCGCATGTGCATATCGCGCCAAGGCCCGATTTCTTCCAGACCGTTAATATAATAATCAGCGACATTCATTCCTCCTGTATAGGCAATCTCACCATCAATCACAACAATCTTACGATGATCGCGTGGAATGATATGGTTGACCCAAGGAAATCGGATGGGGTCGAACTTTACCAATTTGATACCTAACGCACAGATGGAATCATGCATCGCACGCTTCACAGGTTGGTTGTTGGAGGAATTACCAAAGGCATCATACATCGCACGTACCTCAACTCCTTCCTTCACCTTCTCAGCCAGTTCATGGTAAAGCAATCCTGCTATTGAGTCGTTACGGAAGTTGAAATATTCAAGATGGATAAACCACTTTGCTTTACGGATGGCATCGAAAAGATCTTCGAACTTCTCGCGTCCGCTCTTCAAGAGCTTCACACGATTGAATTCTGTCAGCTCAATACCTTCCTGCGCTAGAAAAGCTTTCTCTTCTACATCACTTTGCGCCTTTAACGGACTAAGAGCCAAAGGCGAAAGATAAAAGGTTATAAATGCAATTATAATCAGTATCTTTTTCATTATTTAGTATTTGCTAATAATTCATCTAAACGTTCTGTCCAATCCTCGTTCTTCTCTACATGCAATCCTAGCATACCAACCGACTGACAACCTTCGATATTACGAGGGCTATCATCAACAAAAACACACTCGTCTGCTCGCAAACCAGCTGCATGTAGCATTTTCTGAAAGATTGATGGTGCAGGTTTGTAATCACGAAGTTGGAAACTGTAATACAAATATGGTATATAATGACGAAGTCCGTGTCCATCTCCACTGAAGTCAGCACTCTCGGCCCATTGCTGTAGGAAAGGATTGAGATTACTCAACAGATACAGGTTGTAGTGCTGTTGAAGACGTAAAAGCGTGTCGAGGTTCTTCTGCGGAACAGCCTTGACGTACCCCATCCATCCCCACATGGCCTCCTCAAACGAATAGGAAGGATTATCAACACCTTGGAACTTGCCACCCTTCTGTTGTGCCTCTAAAGCCAACAATCTGCAAAATTCATCTGTTGTGACTTCTCCTTTCTCCACTTGACCAAAAATGCCTGTCTGCCCGAAGATATTCATCTGCTGACGAGCATCAAGAATGCCAAGTGCCTCAAAACGACGGATAGCCTCGTCGGGTTGTAAGTGAATGATTACACCCCCAAAATCAAATATAATATTCTTTACCATTGAATTTCTCCTAAGCCATTAGATTGTAAATACTGGTTCGCCAAACTGAAATGATGATTTCCAAAGAAACCACGATAGGCAGACAGCGGTGATGGGTGTGCAGAACGCAGAATGCAATGACGGTTTCCGTTTATCAGAAAACTCTTGCTTTGGGCATAACTGCCCCATAGGATAAATACCAGATGTTCACGTTTTTCGTTCAGAATACGTATGACGGCATCTGTAAACTCCTCCCATCCTTGACGCTGATGCGAACCTGCCTGATGTTCACGAACTGTAAGTGTTGCGTTCAGCAACAACACACCTTGCTGGGCCCAACGAGTGAGATTGCCCGACGTGGGTATCGGAGCACCTATATCGTCGTGAATCTCCTTGAAGATGTTACCCAGCGAAGGAGGGAATTGCACACCATCGTTCACAGAGAAGCAGAGCCCATGTGCCTGTCCTGGTTCGTGATAAGGGTCTTGTCCGATCAATACTACTTTCACTTTATCAAACGGGCATTGATTGAAAGCGTTAAATATCAACTTTCCTGGAGGATAGACCGTATAGCGAGCATACTCCTGCTTCACAAAAGCGACGAGCTTGGCAAAGTACGGTTTGTCGAATTCTCCTTGTAGTTGCAGTTGCCACGACGGCTCTATATTGACTTGCATACGATTTATTCAAATAATTCTGCTAATTGATTCTGAAGTGCTTCTTCACGCAAGTTCTTAGCCACAATCTTTCCATTCTGGTCCACCAGAAGATTTGAAGGAATCGATTGAATCTTATAAAGAACAGCTCCTTCACAATTCCATCCTTTTAAATCTGATAGTTGATGAGGCCAAGGCATCTGCAATTTCTCAATAGCTGCCACCCATGCCTTCTTGTCTTCATCGAGCGAAATACCTATGACCTCGAAGCCTTTATCGTGATAGTTGTTATAGGCATCAACAACGTTCGGCATCTCTGCTCGGCAAGGGCCACACCACGAAGCCCAGAAATCAACCAAGGTATATTGGTTCTCTTTAACAATCGACATCACACTGACTGGGTTGCCATTTACGTCATCCATCGTAAAATCAGTAAACAGGCCTCCTTCATCTACGTTCTTCGTCACCTCAATCTGCTTTAATACCTTGAGATAGTGAGGACCGTCAGGATTCTTTGCTGCATATTCCTTCAATAACAAATCCTTGGTAGATTCGTTTGTTGGATTCAGATAATATGCGCCAAAAAGGTAGTCTGCGACTCCTGTACCTGCATGATTCACAATGAAATTGCGCTCAGCCTCTGACATCTTCATTGTAATTGAGTCTAGTTCCTGCTGAGCTTTCTCAATCTCGTCAGGCGTTCCTTGTTGATTGAGTACGATTTGCCAAGGAGCATCCTGTTTTGCTTCCCATTCTTGTTGCAACTGATGGTATTCATCCCACAACGGACCTTCAGGACCATGATTGGTAACAACAGGAGGTTTCTGACTCGCTGTAGTAAATAGCTGTACTTCAATCAAGGAGTTCTCGAAAGGAATGTCCACCAAGCCTAATCCTTCATTTGTACCATTATGAGTTGGCAACACATAGCAGATATTGACTTCATCTGCCTTTCCTTGAAACTCGAACTTACCATCCTTCACAATAGCCGTATCGAATGGAACAAACGAAAAGAAACCTTCCATATTGCACAGGAAAACGGTGTCACCGTCAACCGTTCCTTCTGCCGTTCCTCTGATTACATATCCTTCGGTCTTGTTGACACAAGCACACAAAACACATAAGACCAAACAAGTAATGAGTCTAAATAATCTATTCATATCAATTCATTTATTTATTTCACTTTTCCGCCTGCCACCCAGTTCTGTACATAGTATTTCGTACTGAGATCATCAACTACTACACCTCGCGAACTGCTCGCATGGATAAACTTATTATTCTTCAAATATATGCCTACATGATTGATGTTACTAGCCGTCTTACTACCTGATGTAGCAAAGAATACAAGATCGCCACTCGACAAAGCAGAACGATTTGCATGACGGCAATCCTGTGTATATTGATCGGCACTACGCCTATGGAGTTGTTTATTATAAACAGTCTTGTAGATAGCAGACGTGAACCCCGAGCAGTCAACACCAGATTTCGTGTTTCCCGCATATTTGTATGGAACTCCTAACCACTTTGACGACTCAATCATCAGTTGCCAATTATCGTGTTCCTCAATGTCAAACCCAAGAGCCAGACCTGCTCTGGCCAGTTCTCGCATGTCCACATTCTTATAGAGCGACCTTGACGAATGGCATGATGATAAAAACAGAACAAGGGTAAGGCAGCAAATAGCTCCCCACCCTTTCCATCTTAGGAATAATAATTCAGGATTATATTTATACTTCAGCCGCAATCGTTTCATGATGAACGTTCCCTTCGAAGTATTGTTCGATTTCTGCTATCATATCAGAATTGTCCTTACTATAGTCTTTGATGATCTTTCCATGTTCAAGCAGTGCTACACGTGTACAGATGTCAAGCGTATGTGTCAGGTTGTGACTTGATACCAAAATGGTAGCACCCGTCTGCTTGTTGTAGTCCTCGAGCAAATACTTCATTGCCAACTGACTTGAAGGATCGAGGAAATTGAACGGCTCGTCAAGTATCAGCAGACTTGGTTGGTTAAGCAACGCTGCGATGATTCCAACCTTTTGTTGATTTCCGGCAGAAAGGTTCCTGATCAGTTTGTTCTGTCCACATACTTCCCCACTCATGAAATCTTCATATCGCTTCAGCTGTTCCTCCATTTCTTCTTTCGAAATGTTGTTCACCTTTGCGATGAATGAAAAGTACTCATCAGGTGTCAGGTAGTCAATGAGGAAACCTGAATCGATATGTGCCCCTGTGAATGTCTTCCAGTCTTCACATTTTGAGGTGATATATTCCGCATCCTCAGTCTTGATGGTCACATGACCAGTATTAGGTTTCAGCAAATCGAGAATCAAACGGAAAAGGGTCGTCTTACCTGCACCATTATTTCCTACCAATCCAAGAACATCACCGCTATTAATGGTAAATGCATCGATATCTAATGCAACATTCTCTCCAAATACTTTCTTAAGAGTTTCGAGTTGCACGGAAACTTGACATGTTTTCATATCTTCTTATCATAAATTGTTTATAAATCGCTTTTAACCACACATGATGCAATGCTACACCAGTTAATCCAAGGGTCATCATCACAACTCCTCCCCAGATGCTACCCATCGACATCACCAGCACGTACATCACCACCATAGGAACCAACATAGCACCCAGAGATACAAAGAACTGCGCCTTCGAGTTGGTTGTCTTTTGTTGTATCTTCTGTGTCAGGTTCATGGTCGTATTGTTGAAGATGGCCAAAATGAACAAAAATGGGAAAACACAACCAGGTGTAAAGAATAGGCAACCCAACAACTCATAGATTGTATATTTACCTGTTACTACGGGTGCAATCATAAACAGAGTTGGTATGAGCAGCATGAAACAATAGAAGTAATATTTTGCTTTCAGCAATGAGAGTACCGACTCCTTGCGGCTCATCAATCCGTCAATATAGTTGCCTTCCACCCCCATCACATTGGTAAGTGTCATGATGCCATATACAGCAAAACAATAAATGCAGATAAATACTCTCATAAATCCACCATCATATGCAGGAGTAAAGGCTGTCACAGAACAGAATATCAACGTGATAATCACACCTGTAACAAATATCTTACGAACGACATTATTACGGGATATCGATTTGATTTCCAGTTTCAGGTATTCACCAATCACACCATAGCGGTTGAGGAAACTCATCTCACGCGACTTCACGTTCTTCACCTTCTCCACTTTAGCTATTTCATAATAGAGCAGCTTCTTCTGTAGCCATAGGTTCACAACATACATGAGAGCAATCGCAACGGCGACAGCAAGGAAGCATAATGGATTCCATTCTATGAAACCACGCATGAAATTCATAGAGCCCTCAAACAACCATTCGTCAGCAAACATTCCAAAGAAGATGATGGCTGCATAAATAAATATCGGTACGAGAAAATAAATAGTATGGTGGTTTACCAAGGTACGCCATAGCAAATACCAATATGCGTTCAACACAAACAAGAGCCATATACCCAAGATGTAGCCGATAAAGCCCGAAACACCAAAGTATGGAGTAGTGGCGATTGTCATGATTCCGAATGGAACGAAGAAGAACATGAAGAATACATTATACAGATTCCATCCTCGCTTAAAAAGGAAGATATGCATCAATGTATTCATGGGAATCGGCATCACCTTATAAGGCTTGATTTCTTGTGCAGGCGTTTCCTGCATACCGAATCTGATAAAGAAATCCAAAATCAGGAAGATGATGATACTCTGGTTCAACATATCACATGCCTCTTTACTTCCGTCTGTAAAGATATTTGCAAACATCACACCAAAGAATATCAGATAACAAGCCATGAATGCGATTATTCCGTATGAGAAGATCTTCATGAAGCGGTTGCGCTCGAACATCGGATGACGCTTTTCGCTGAGCTTCTTGTTCTTTGTAATTAACTTGTAAATTAATCTGAATCGTTTGAAATCCATCTGTTTTTTATGTTTTTTATCCGTAAGACGCACAAACGGCTAATAAACTACAACTTTATAAAACTTTTTTTCTTTTATATCGAATTTTTACAGTTCGTTCAGGTATTTCTCAGCCTCCATAGCGGCCTTACAACCTGAGCCTGCAGCTACGATTGCCTGACGATAAGTAGGGTCTGCCACATCGCCTGCAGCAAACACTCCTGGTATGTTGGTCTTTGGAGACGCACCCTCAGTCTTGATAAAGCCTGTCTCGTCAGTTTCTATCCAAGGTTTGAATACCTCAGAGTTGGGTCGATGACCAATAGCAAGGAAGAATCCGTCAATCGGCAGATCGTAATGACGTTCACCTTCTTCTCCTTTTTTATATACAAGGTGAGCACCCTCTACCCCATTATCTCCATAAAGGCCCTCCGTGTTGGTTTCGAACAGCACCTCTATCTTCTCGTTCTTCATCACACGTTCCTGCAATATCTTCGATGCTCTCAGATAGGGCTTTCGAACGATGATATAGACTTTTGAGGCAAGCGAAGCCAGATAGAGCGCTTCACCACAGGCTGTATCGCCTCCACCTACCACGGCTACCACTTTCTTACGATAGAAGAATCCGTCACAAGTGGCACAGGCACTCACGCCCTGGCCCATATAGTTTTTCTCGTCATCCAATCCCAGAAATTTCGCACTGGCACCTGTTGCGATGATTACGGTATCAGCCTCAACCTCACTACCGTCTTCAAAGGTGAAATGGTAAGGAGCCTTGCTCAAGTCGCTCTTCACGCACATATGTTCACGTACATCCACTCCGAAGTTTTCTACTTGCTGACGCATTAAATCCATCAGATCCTGTCCGGAAAGTTCTTCAGGATGCCCAGGGAAATTCTCTATGACATCCGTGATAGTCAACTGTCCACCAGGCTGTATTCCTTCATAAACTACTGGAGCGAGATTCGCTCTACTTGCATATATAGCAGCTGTATAACCTGCAGGCCCTGAGCCAATAATCAAACATTTGATGTGTTCCATGAATATTATTTAATCTTATATCTATCTTATCTCAAATCTATGACTTCTGCATTTGGATATTTTTTCTTGTTGAACTTGAAAGCGGTATCTGCCTGTTTCTTTCCTTTCTTATACGATGTTACCTTGATTTCGAGGTCAGCCTTCGAACCACCCATCAAGATGTACTTAGGCTGATAGCTAAAACGGTCAATACGGATAACAGCTTTCTTAATGCTGTTCTTGTCGTTCTTAGTAGTCAGCACCACTTCAAAATAGTCGTGAGTGTTCACGCCAAAGGCGATATCATATCCGTTCTTATACATATCGAGGAAAGCATAAGGATTCATCTTGGCAACTTGTGCCGGTTTGGGTTCAGTCACATTCACCTCTTCATTATCTTTCACATACGACCACATGGTCTTTCCGTCAAACCATGTAATGGTATTCGATAGTCGTGTGTAGAACTTGTTTCCTTGTAACAAAATGGTTCCGTTATCAGTATCGCCTCCTATAGCAACTTCGAATGTAACATTCACACTAGGACATTTACGGAACTCTGAAGACGCCCTATCAAGTACCGACTTAGCTGCCTGAGCATTTGCCACAAGCGACAAAGCCATACACCATATTACGAAAACTATTCTTTGCATATTACCTTAAGTTCTTGATGATTGTATCTAATGTATTGAAATCCTGAACCAGCACATCACGAGGCTTTGCGCCAATCTGTGGTCCCACAACTCCTGCCTTCTGCAACTGATCCATAATCTTACCTGCACGGTTGTAACCAATCGAGAAATTACGTTGCAACATTGAGGTACTACCCTGTTGGGATGAAACAACCAACTTGGCACACTCCTCAAACATGGGGTCAAGACGTCCTGCAATTTCTCCGCTATCGCCTCCATCCACATCGTCTGTATCGACTTCTGGCAGATAGGCGGCATGACCGAAGCTCTGCTGACTGCTGATGAACTTACAGATACGAGACACTTCTGGCGTATCAACAAATGCACACTGAACACGAGTCGGATCACCTCCATTCAGATACAGCATGTCACCTCGTCCAATCAGTTGGTTCGCTCCTGGACGGTCGAGAATGATACGTGAGTCCATCATCGCAGCCACACGGAATGCGACACGGGCAGGGAAGTTCGCCTTGATGGTACCTGTGATAATCTGAGCTGTTGGTCGCTGAGTGGCGATAATCATGTGGATACCAACCGCACGGGCCAACTGGGCAATACGGCAGATAGGTAACTCTATCTCCTTACCTGCTGTCATAATCAAGTCACCGAACTCATCAATGATGACCACATAGTATGGCATAAAGTCATGTCCTTGCATCGGATTGAGTTTACGCGCCTTGAAGGCCTCGTTATACTCTTTGATGTTACGCACACCTGCAGCTTTCAGCAAGTCATATCGTGTATCCATCAGTTTACACAACGAGTTCAAGGTCTTCACCACCTTCTGCACATCCGTGATGATAGGTTCTTCCTCTTCTTCCAGTTTTGCGAGGAAGTGATTCTCAATCGGATTGTACACACTGAACTCCACCTTCTTTGGGTCAACCATCACAATCTTCAGTTCTGATGGATGCTTCTTATAGAGTAAGGAGGTAACGATGGCATTCAGACCTACCGACTTACCCATACCTGTAGCTCCGGCAACCAACATGTGTGGAGCTTTGGCCAAGTCAATCATAAACACCTCGTTGGTAATCGTCTTACCAAGGGCACACGGCAGTTCCATCTTTGTATCCTGATAGGTCTTTGAGTTGAGAACACTCTCCATCGACACGGTACACTTCTTCTTGTTCGGCACCTCAATACCGATGGTTCCCTTACCAGGAATCGGGGCGATAATACGAATACCCTCGGCTGCCAGACTCAAGGCAATATCATCCTCCAAGTTACGTATCTTCGAAATACGCATACCCTCGGCAGGAGTAATCTCATAAAGCGTGATGGTAGGACCTATCGTCGCTTTGATGCTACTGATTTCAACACCAAAGCTATGCAACACCTGAATGATGCGGTCTTTATTCGCTTTCTGCTCGTCCATATCAATCGCAGGACCTGTATCTTCGCCTTTCTCCAGCAAACTCAAGGTTGGATATTTGTAATGTTCGAGCGATAGTTTCGGGTCGTATGGCGTATTGATGTCTCCACGCTTAAGGCCAGGCTGAGTCGTGGTGGCTGTTGCTGTGGTTTTGCCAACTACAAAATCAAAGTCGATGGCGACTTGTTCATTGGGCTTATTCGCATCAAGAACCTTATTTACCTCTTGAGACGGATTGACCGCATCAGGCCCATTCGCCTCGTTTGTATGAATTGCGTCTGAAGCTCCTCCAGCAGGTTCTACTGTTTCCGGCTGCTGGTCTGTCAGGTCAATCACATGAGCGGTTGGGTCTTCAAATTCGTCTGGATCCTCTTCCACATCCATTGTGTCATCTTCATCATCACCCTTGTGCAACAGACTCTTGAACGGATTGCCGAACGACTTGATACGCTCCAGACGGGTCATGCTGCGAATCACATCAATCGTACGGCTGCTGAGGTACAACAATACGAAGATAGCAACCAACGCAAGGATGCCATAAACACCTGGCGAACCAATCATCAGTCTCAACCAACGTACAATCTGCATGCCGCTAAAGCCGCCCAGATAATAGAACGTATAGCCTAAAGTAGGGATGTCTATCGTCAAGGCGCTGAGTAGCAGACTCAGCCATATCATCACCAATCCCATCAGGATGAAGATGCGGATAATACGGATGCGGAACGAGCCAATCAGCTTCAGTCCCAACAACACAAGGAATACCGGAATAAAATAAGATGCCAGACCAAACCACTTGTTGATGAATGTGAAGGCTGTCATAGCACCAAAGGCACCACAGATGTTCTTCGCCCCTTTGTTCTGGGCAATCAGTTCGTAATAGAAATCGCTGAAATTCTGCGAATCAACAATGCTATAGTCCGATGCTCCGCTATAAAGGAACGACGAGAAAGCAATCAACATAAACAAGGCAAAAAACACCAATATGATGCCAATCACGAACTTTGTGATTGCCGTTCTCGACATGATGTCAATATCTGATCCGCCCTTCTTTGCTTTCTTTTTCGTGGAAGTATTTTGTTTTGTTTTTGCCATTTGTTTTTACAGTTGTATAATTTAGGGTACAAATGTAATTATTTTTTTTGAATCTACCTTATTATTTAATAATTATTAGGCTTTTTTCTATGTATAAAGCAATAAATACACACATTTTGCGTTATTAATCATGACAAGATTGAACGAAATGAACTTTAACGACAAGCTTTTTGCGCCCCTCTTGGGAATCATCATCATGCTCTGTGCATGCACGATTGTTTCCTGTAGCGATGATGACGAATCGTTTACAGACTCCCCATCACAGCACATCTATTTTTCTTGTGACACCATCAGTTTCGACACCATATTCACCAATATCGGTTCAGCAACAAAAGAACTAATTATATACAATCCTAACAATAAGGGAGTTCGTCTCTCGTCAGTTCGTCTGGCCAGTAATGGAAGTAGCGGCTTCAGAGTCAATCTGGACGGACAATTTAATACGCAGTTCTCTGACGTAGAGATTTTTCATGAGGACAGCATCTTCTGTTTCATCGAAGTGACTGTCGACCCTCATGATTCCGATTCTCCTATCCTCATTACGGACTCCCTTCTTTTTTCGCTTCCCAACGGAGTCACCCGTCGTGTACTCCTTCAGGCATACGGGCAAGACATCATCACCATGCGTGATGTCACCATCCAATCCGACACCACCCTATCGCCCACACGTCCTGTGGTCATCTACGACAGTCTCGTAGTGGCAAAAGGTGCAACACTTACGATTGCAGAGGGAACCACACTCTGTTTCCATAAAGGTGCAGGACTGAAGGTATTTGGAACCCTTGTTTGTAACGGTTCGCTTGAACATCCTATCATCATGCGAGGCGATCGCACCGACCGTCTCTTCACATACCTTCCTTATGACCGTCTGGATGGGCAATGGGAAGGGATTCGGCTCTATCCTGAAAGCCATAACAACCTCTTTAACTATTGCGATATCCATAGTGGCAATTATGGCATCATAGCAATCAACGAGAAAGACCAGAAAAAACAAAACAATTACGATGAGGATGAGCAGCCAAAATATACGATGACCAATTGCATTGTGCATAATGTGGCCTCCGATGCCATCTTCCTGCAACGGACAAAAGCCGACTTCTACAATTCACAGATCAGTAATGCAGGCAACAATTGTGTGACAGTCATAGGTGGAACCACACGCTTCTACCACTGCACACTCGCTCAGTTCTATCCCTGGAACTCAGAACATGGAGCAGCCCTTTACTTTACCAACGGTATAGACAAAGTGGCCTATCCACTCCATTTGATTGAATTTACCAACTGCATCATCACAGGTTATGCCGACGATGAACTCTTTGGCGTTCGTATGAAGGACAGCGATGCCGACTTCAATTATCGATTTGTAAATTCACTCATCAACACCGTCATCACCGACGCAGAAGCTGATGACTTCCCCAACTGTCTGTTCGAGCCAAATCCGAAAGACTTTAAAGACAAGAAAGAAGACGAGCGGCCCATCAATCGTGCCACCCAGTTCCGATTGGTCGATACAGATATCTATCTGTACGATTTCCGTCTCGACTCCCTCTCCACAGCCCGTCAGTTAGGCAATGGCGCACTCACTCCGGAGAATTGTCGTCATGATCTTCGAGGCGTTCCACGCCCTACCGACAAGCCCGATGCCGGCTGCTATCAGTGGGAATAAAACAATAGATGCGAATCACAACGATTCGCATCTTTTGTTTTTATTCTTGACTCTTGACCCTTGACCCCAATAATGACATTATATCTTTTTTTAATTATTACATTTTTCTTGACCCTTAAACTCTTGAACTTTGAACTCTTTCAACTGACTATCAACTTTCAACTTTAACAGAGTGACCCTTGGCCGTAAGGCCGCTAACTTCGTTAACTCCGTTTACTCCTCATTTTTTCTCTCTTCACTGTTCCCCTTAAGGGGAAATTTTGTAGCCCTTAAGGGCTGCAAGAATCACGCTTGATTTGCCGTTGAATTCTGAATTCGACGGCAAAGATACAACATTTACATTGCGGTCTACGAATAAATCCTTAACTTTTTTACTTAAAAATGAAAATTTTTCGCGTACGTTGTCATTGTCATTAATTGTCAATTGTCATTAA
>CADBSN010000171.1 GCA_902797255.1 uncultured Bacteroidales bacterium
ATGCGGACTTCAGGATCGAGACCCTTATAACCGGTGATGGTGAATACGTTGTTGCAGGTAGCATAGACTTGCAGGCTCTGGATCCAATTGTCGAACTGATCGAATATGTAACCGATTGTCATAGAAGACAGACGGAAGTAAGAGCCATTCTCGAGATAACGATCTGATGGATAATTTGGCAGATTGTCGGTAGCAGGACGGTCGGTGATGAACTCCTTCAGCACATTCTTGCCGTTGGCAAACATCTCTGGGCTCGTGTAGTTAGCACGTGAACCGTTATAAATCTTGTTGCCGAATACACCTGTGAAGAACAACGAAGCACTGAAGTTCTTGTAGTTGAAGGTGTTGTTCCAACCGAGGTTCAGCTTAGGCAGAGCGCAACCAGTAATCGTACGATCCTTGAAAGCAGGCTCGTTGGTTACCTCACCTGTTCTCTCGCCAGTATTCTCATCACGGACATAATAGGTAGATTTACCATCTTGATAACCAGCAAACTCGTAGGTGTAGAATGTACCGAGTGACTCACCCTCCATGATACGCTGTGTATAACCGTTTGAAGATACACCTGCAACCATTGGATCACCCTGTGTATATGTACCAACCTCGAACTTGTCGTTTGACAGACGGTTAACGGTGTTCTTGTTGTGAGACAGGTTAATCGTGGTCATCCAGTTAAAGTCCTTGGTGCGGATCGCATCAATATTAACTGTGAACTCGATACCTGTATTGGTGATCTCACCAACGTTAGCAGAAATCCAGCCAACGGGATAAATATTTGTAGAGACAGGATAATCCCAAATCAAATCGGTAGTCTTCTTGTTATAGAACTCGATGGTACCGTTGATGCGGTTTTTCAAGAATCCAAAGTCAAGACCGATGTTCAGCATACCTGTACTCTCCCACTTCAAATCGGGGTTGGCATTCTTGGTGGCAGCCAGCGTGCGCCAGTTCTTACCGTTATAGTCAAAGAAACCAGATGCACCATAAGTTGTATAAGCTGTGTAAGCATCGAAGCCCATAGCATTACCTGATACACCATAACCAGCACGGAGCTTCAAGTTAGAGAAGAAGTTCTGGTTCTTCATGAACTCCTCTTCTGTGATGTTCCAAGCTGCAGAAACTGATGGGAATGTACCCCAACGGTTATCCGGGCCGAATACTGAAGACCCATCGCGACGGATAGTAGCCTGCAGCATGTAGCGGCTTGCGAAGGAGTAACTTGCACGTCCATAGAACGAAATGTTGCGGATGGTCTGCTTTGCACCACTTACTACACCGTTCATGCCATCGATGGTACTTGCGTAGCTCAGGTTGTTCCACTTCAGGTAGTCATCATAGAAATCGTGAACGATAACTCCGAAACCATCACCGTTAACTTTCTCTTCCCATGAGTAACCGGCCATCAGCGCGAGGCTGTGGACATCAGCGAAGGTCTTGTTGTAGTTTGCGAAGATTTCAATCTGGTTCTCATTTCCGAACCATGTGCTGCGATCAGCGCGTCCGTTGTAGGCACTGACACCTTCCAACTGAGTGTTGTGCGTATCGTAGGCGCTGTATGTACGCTGGTAGTGGTTGAATGAGTAGTTGGCATTCAGTACCAGACCATCGATAATCTTCAGCGAAGCCTTAGTAACTACCTGCTCGCGCTTCCAAATGTTCTCGGCAGTATCCTCATTAATCAGCGACAATGGGTTATAGTTTTTAGAACCGGTACCCTTGAACCAAGTGCCATCGGCATTGGTGATAGGATTCAGTGGCGAGAAGTAGTTCATGGCATCGAGTACAGATGCACCCTCGTTGTCCATCTTTACACCTACATGCTTTCCATACATGGCGTTCAGACCTGCAGAGAGTTCCAGACGATCCTTGAGAACCTTTGTAGAAATCAATGAACGAACGTTCAGACGATGATTATATGAACCACGGATAACACCCTCACGATCGGCATAGTTCACACTGGCCATGTACTTGGTCTTTTCAGAACCACCATTGACAGAAACGTTGTGGTTGTGGCTGATGGCGGTGCGCAGAACCTCGTCCTGCCAGTTGGTATTGCCACCATTGTCGTAGCCATAGTCCAGATTGTTTGTCTTTACATAGTTGCGGATATCACTGGCAGTTGCGATATCAAGCTTCTTGGCAATGTTGTCGAATGCAACATAACCATTGTAGCTAACGTTGGTGCGCTCGGTCTTACCACCACTCTTGGTGGTGATGATGATTACACCGTTGGCTGCCTTAGAACCGTAGATGGCAGTTGCCGTCGCATCGCGAAGCACGTCGATACTCTCGATATCGTCGGGAGAAACCATTGAGATGTCGATGCCAGGAATACCATCTACTACATAGTAAGGTGACATAGCACCGCTACGCAGTGAAGAAGCACCACGGAGCGTGATAGAAGGAGAACCATTGGGGTCGCCTGATGAAGTCACAACCAGACCGGCCACCTTGCCCTGCAACATAGAAGCAGGATCAGTGAATACACCTCGGTTCAGGTCTTCAGCCTTTACGGTAGTAATAGACGAGGTTACGTCCTTACGGCGCATCGTACCATAACCGACAACCACCACTTCATTCAGTACCTGGTTGTCTTCCTCCAGTGTGATGGTCATGCCGTTTTTGGCGGCCACCGTCTGAGAAACGTAACCGATATACGAAACAGTCAGATTCGCTCCCTGCTTCACAGTCAGGGTAAAGTTTCCGTCGAAGTCGGTGACGACTCCGTTCGAAGTACCAGCCTCCAGGACACTCACGCCAATCAGAGGCTCACCCGTAGCGTCCAGTACAGTACCTGACACCTTGTTCTGTGCCATCACTACTGTACTGCACAACAGGAAGAAGGCGGTGGTGAGTACCAACCGACCGAAGAACATTGCCTTCTGCATTCCTTGTTTAAGATTTAGAATCTTTTGCATAATTAATAATTTGAGTTAGTAATATAATGAATAAAAAATTAGTTAATATCAACCGTTGCATTCTCTGTATAAAGGGGAACAGCCATCTGGCGCAGTTGGTCAGCATCGACCTTGATAAAACCCTCACCCTTGCAGGGGCGCTTGTCCATCTGAAGTCCTCCAGTATGAGGGGGGACGAGTTTTACCCGTACATTATTAAAATATATATCCTTCACCTTGCCAGGTACGTCGCCGCCTACGAAACAGCCGTTGTCAGAGAGGGCAGTGATATTGTTGAAGTAGATTCGGCTTACCTCTCCGCAGCGACCCTCTATCTGTCCCTTGGGGAAGCGCCAGTTGGCATCCTTGTGGTTGCCGTTGGCACGGGGATAACTTGTCACATAAATCGGCTCTGCCTTGCCCCACCACACATCGCTCCACAAACGACAGTCGAGTTGGATATTGGAGAAGACGACATCAGTCACCGTACCCTCGTCGCGATTCTGGATACCTAACCCACGATTTGAGCCTGTAATGATACAGTTGTCAAACAGCACGTTATAGATGGAGTCCATATTCTCCGAACCTATCTTAATGGCGCACGAGCGGGAGGACATGGTGCAGTTTGTCACAACGATATCGTGGCAGGAACCATACTGTTCAAACTCACGACGGTTCTTCAGACAGATACAGTCGTCGCCAGAGGTGATATGACAATTGGAGATACGCACGTTCTTGGAGTGGTCGAGGTCGATACCGTCACCATTACGGATCTTCAGGTTGTTCAACAGGTTGATGCCATCGATGACAGCCTCATTGCAACCGATAAGATGCACCGTCCAATAGGCTCCTTCACGAATGGTCACATCACGGATGGTCAGGTTGCGGACATTCATCAGTGTCAGGACATGCGGACGGGGATCAAAAGCCTGATTTGCCAACGGCTTCAGTTCATAGGAGTCCTCCAGTTCTGCCCCCATGAAGGCGATGCCATTGCCGTGAATGGTTCCCTTGCCAGTGATACTGATATTCTCAGCATCATTGGCATAGAGCCAGAGCATACCTTCGCCCTCATTCTTACCAAAGGCACTCAGATGGTAGATGCTCTCATCAGGATTGGCCTTCAAAGTAGCCGTGGCCTCAAAGTAAATCTCCACATTGCTTTTCAGTTCTACGGGTCCTGCCAGATAGGTATGGTTACGGGGGAACAATACACGGCCCCCTCCCTCCTGTGAACACTGGTCGATGGCCCGCTGGATGGCAGCGGCATCATCCGTCACGCCATCACCCTTGGCACCGAAAGCCGACACATCATACACAGACTGGGCTGAAACTCCTCCAACCGACAGCAACCAGACTGCTCCCAAAATGATTCTCTTTAGCATCTATTAGTAGCCTTATTGATAGTTTGGTGCTGCAAATATATGTATTTTTTCTGAATAAACAAAACTTTTTCGAAATAAATGAGTATCTTTGTGCCCATAATTGAGTTAAAATCAACAAAAACGACAGAAAAATGAAAAAAATCTGTTGTATTGGACACATCACTCGCGATAGGATTATTACCCAGCGCCCCCCGAAAATCACCCACTGTGCAGGAGGCACAGCATATTATGTGGCATGGGCA
>CADBSN010000172.1 GCA_902797255.1 uncultured Bacteroidales bacterium
GAGAGTCAGCACCCATGGATGCTTGCGTCAGCAACGGGAGGCACCCTGCTCTCCAGCATCAACGCCAACTGCGACCTCATCATCAACACCCCCTATGCGCTGAATTTCTATAATGAAGAGTTCGACGGCAAGTGCATCATGTCGTCAGGCGATATCACCATCGAGAACGGTCACCTCTACATCCTGATGACCAGCAGCGGCACCCTCACCGATGCGTCGTTCAGCAGCGAGCCCACCCTCGGAGCACGTGCTTTGATGGCTGATAACATCTATATCAACGGAGGCATCACAGCCATCAAGACCATCGGACATCATGGAGCCGTCGGAATGGCAGCAGCCCGTAAACTCTTCATCAATGGTGGCACCAACTGTATCGCCACCTACGACGATCCCCTCAAGGCAGGTACAGCCATCGAAATCAACGGAGGTGATACCTTCACGTCCAGTCTCACCAACGACGGTCTGGACACCAAGGGCGACCTCTTCGTGAAACAAGGCAACATCTATTGCTACAGTCCTGAAGGAGCAGAATCAGCTTTTGATGTCAACCACTTCTATTGCGATGGTGGCACCGTCGTAGGCGTCGGATACAAGAGCGACCAACCCCTGGCCGACAAATCCACTCAGGCCTTCATCCGTTTGAACAAGAACAAAAATGTGAAGCCGTTTGTGACAGTCGTCGATTCTGCTGGTGCTCAGCTCGAGGTGATAGCAACCCCAGCCTATCCCACAACCACCATCGTCTATTCCTCACCCACACTTCAGAAAGGAGCTACTTACACCTTCCTCACAGGTGACACCCTTGACGACCTGCACGAATTGACCACCGTCGTAGCCGAGTAAAACAAGAGAGGTCTGCCAATCGGCAGGCCTCACTCTTTTAAGTAGAAACTCCTTGAACTTTGAACTCCTTGAACTCTTAAATCCTTGAGCTCTTGACTCTTGGCCCTTGCCCCCCTTCCCCCTCCCTAGAGGGAGGGACGGGGTCAAGTTGAAAGTTTAAAGTCAGTTTAAAGAGTTCAAAAGTTCAATAAGTTCAATAATTTTTTAGGACCAAGAGCCCCCTCGACTCTAGACTTTAATATTCATCATCTTACGCTGATTTTCCTGCTGCTTCCATCTTCATAGCGGACGATATATATGCCCTTATTCAGTTGAAAGTTGAAAGTTGAAAGTTGATAATCGACCTTCCGACCGTCGAGGGTGTAAATACCTTTCACACCACGGGAGCCTGACAGGGTTGAATTGTCAGCAAAGATGGGGTCGATAGCCAGTTCGTACTCGTAGGTCTGACGGCAGTCTTTTCCGAGATACTCGTCGTAGGTGTGTGGGAAGTTGGAACCATAGATGGTTGGTCGGTTCATGACAAAGATATCGTTTCCTCCATCGGGATAACGGCCTACGGTCTGAATGTCTTGATGGGTGTGATAGAAGATGCGGTCGGTGAACTCACGGAAAGCAGGATGGGTCTCAAAGTATGCTGCGTTGTTTGCAACAAAGTCTTCGGATGACGAGATGAGCACCTGCTGATTGTCGGAATTAGAGAGTTTAAACGGCACATGCAACTCACTGATGTTGGTAATTGATAATTGATAATTGACAATTGACAATTGGCTCTCAACAAGTGATGCACGTGGGTCGAGCTTGTCTGCCCAAACAATGAGGAATCCATGAGCTGGAATAATGGTGTTCACGCCTTCCACTCCTGCGGGAATCTGATATTTCTGCGGTTTCTGAGGATTGTCGCTGATATAGAGTCCTGCCACATCAATTGGAACAGAGGTGGTGTTGTAAAGCTCTATCCAGTCGTTCTTCTTGAAATACTCGTTGGCATACATCGTATTTCCTGCGCTGATTTCGTTGATACGTATCGGAGCGTACGGATCGATGTCCTGATGGGCAAGGATGGAGTCGTCGGGAATTGCTTCATAGTAGGCCTCTATCTTGAGGCTAGAGTCTAGAGTCAAGAGGCTAGAGTCTAGAGTCAAAGGGCCCCCTCGACCCTCGACCCTCGACTCTTGACTAAGCAAGGAGAGTTCGACAGCCCAATAGAGGTCGGACGAAGTGGCGTTGTTGTTATGTACCTCGACAGCGATGGTGTTGGTGCCTGCATGGAGCAAAGACTTATCGAGCGTGATGGTCTCTGAATAGACTTCATTACCCACATAGGTGATGGCATAGTCGCTGTAAGAGATGGGTCCCGTAGGCATATTGTAGTTTTTAATTTCCTCACCGTTCAGGTAGATGATACATCCATCATCAACATGGAACGTGAGTTGAATATCTTGGTCTTCTGTTGGGTCGTCATCGAGGGTAAACTGATGACGGAAATAATAGGCTGACCGTTTGTTCTGACTGTCGGGACCGTAATCGATGGTTGTGTTGAAGTCCACGCCCCCACTCACGCCACGAATGGAGCCATATCCAAGCGGAGCTACACCCGTCTTCCATGTTGTCGGGTTGTAAGTCGGCGACATCCAATCCTCTCCATCGAGCGAACCCTGATCGTAATATGTCCAACTGTCGTAGAGCGAGATGATTTTGATTTGGTTGACCATACCTCCATCCATCTTCCATCCTACAAACCGATAGGCTGCAGGAGCTGAGGTTGTCAGCACAGCCTCTCCGAACAGAGTACCATCAAGTCGTGCAGTCGGAATCTTCTGACCATTGAGCGAAAGCTCTGCCTCTGGAATGTTGGCATGAACCGACACGTTGTAGCCTCGGTCTAATCCGAAGTAGTTTCGAAGTGAGTTGATTCGGGTGTTACGGCTGTTGGTGTCGGATATCTTACGCATGAGTGTATTGGCTGAATCCCAAGGAGATCTTCCTTCGAACGAAAGGGCGGCCTCTGTGGTCATAGCCATACGTGTGATAAGGTCGTTCACTCGCTCGGGTTCGAAGATGCTGCCTGCAACAATGCAGTAGGCATCAATGAACTGACGTTTGAAGGCCTCGTGGTTCAGCATGTTGAGGAAAATGTCAATCAGGAAATTCCGACCTGTACTGTAACGGGAGTCGTTACGGCTTCGAGGCAAAGAACCCAGCATGTCGTTCATCATAAATCCTTGGTCAAGATCCATGAAGACAAGATGGAACTTACCATCCTGACGTGAACGGAATCCCTTCACGTTGTTGCTGTTCGTGAGCCAGTCGTTACAACCCACATAACACTCGGCTGCCATGTAGTTGCAATATTCGTCGATATCTACGATGTCGCATATCTGGCGGTACAGATCATCGTTCGTTGGGTCTTTGGCCAACTGTGTGGCGAGATTGAGCCACTGCTTGAAGACCACATCGTCGCCCGTCTTCTGAAGATATCCGTTGACGCTATTGATTTCGAACTGATCCACCTCATCCGTGTCGATACCATAGTTGCTGTAGGCAAATAATTTGTTGTTGGTCTCACGAATGTTAAACATGAACTTATAGACTCCGTTAATAAAGACATGTGACGGTTGCCAAGACTGACAATCGATGTAGAATCCGCTGGAACGAAGAATCTCATGAATGGCTGCATCCATGATACGGCAGTTGTTGTCGTTTCCTCCGTTACGTACAACGATTGCTTTGTTCTTGAGATACGGCTTTGACGTAAAGATGGGGAAATCGATGAAATTGGCACCCTCGTATCGCTTATCAGACTTCAATTTGAACGAGCTGCCAGGTGTGAAATGACGGCTCCAACCTCCGTTTACCTCGAAGTCCATCTCTTGATTGATGGCCATCACGCGATACTCTCCAGACTGATCAGGGAGGATATACTCAACGTTTACAGGACGTTCCCAACTACGATTCTTGTTACTATTCTGTTTGTTATTGCCGTTGATACCGTTTGTTCCATCCACATAGGCACCAATCGTATTATCATATAGGTTCTCTTCGTTTGTGACAACCGATATAATCGGAAGATAGTAGTCTATATTCTTATATATATAGGTACGCGTAACAACAGGACTAGGTAGGTAGCCATCCTTGAAGAGACAGAAACGAAATACATAGTTCTCCCTATTGATATTGAAGATACCGGATGCACTGGTAGATCCGTTTCGAAGCGTAGGGGTAGAACCGTCTTTGGTATAGCGGAGTGTGGCTCCTTCAGGAATTTCCACCTTGACGGTAAAGGGCTCACTAAATACGGTTGCGTCACAATCTACCTTTGGTGCCTCAAGACGTTCGTCTGCAAAACTGCTACCTACATTCGTAGCAGCTATCGTAGGTGTGGAGGTATAGCGCCATTCATTACCACCATCTGTGGTGCGAGCATAACTGACACGGGGAATAGAAGGCGGATAGGATTGCTCCAAAATCAGTTCGCCGTTCGCATTAGAGATATAGATGGTACCTCCATCAGGATCGAGCTTGAAACCAACTTGCTTACTGGCATTTGAGCTATATGCATTCCCTGTATCATAATGGTCGAACCACAAGGTGCGGAAACGACCTGCAGAGACTGAACCGAAATTCTTTGGCAACTGATGCTTCTTCAGGTTATTGGGATCGTCACTAACGTAGTAGTTGGCCATGTTGACAGAGGTTTCGGTGGGGTTATACAACTCTACCCAACCTCCGTAATTGTATGAAGGGTCAATCTTTACATCAACATTTCCTATCATCACTTCGTTGACGATAAGGGATTGTGCATTCGCACCACCTTGTCCCAGGCAGTATAGCAAGCCAATAAGTATGAGTTTGGTTTTCATGGTTATCTATATTGTTTTAATAGATTACATCACCTTACTTTTCTTTCCATCGATGATATAGATGCCTTTTGGCAACGACTCACGATTGTTTTGTTCGATTCCTTGCAGGTTGTAAACCTTGTTGCGCTGTTTGGCGTTCTTCACATCATTGATTGATGCAGGAACCTGATACTCCAGACGCATCACATCGATGTCAGGCATCCAACCGCTGGTGTTCGACAAACGGATGACATTCTCTCCAGGATTCAGCTCGATATCTACAGTCTTCGTACCTACTTGGCTCCAACCGCCTGAGTTGCAGCTGAGGGTCTTCACCTTCTTTCCGTTCACACTAATCGTCACACTACGGCTTTCACCACAGATAAAACCAAGCGTCATCTTGTACTTACCTCCATTTTTCGAATAGACGTTACGCCATTGTAGGTCATTTTTATCACTATTGCCTAGCCATCCAGCCTTGTAGCCGCTAGAACAGTAAGATGCTTCACTATATTGACAAACATTACCTGTAATCTCTGAGTAGGCATTACTATAACCCGTCTCAGCCTCGTAGCAGGTACGCTCCAAGCGTGACTGTGCTTCGGCAACATAGATCTTGGCACCATGAGCAGGAATCACAATCTGATAGGTCTCATAGAACTTACCGAGATTTCGTCTTGTGAAGCAATCACGTAACGCTACGCTATCTGCCAAATCAATATCCTTGAAGTCCAAAGCAACAACCTTTGATACATCATTAGGATTGTACATAGCAAAAGCACGTTTGTTGCCATAATGTGTTTCGATGTCTTTGACCAGAATATAACAGTCGTTAATCTTACATGCAAGGTATGCCTGCTGATAGAGTGTGTCCTGATTCAAAGCTATCAGTTCTCTGTTCTTCAACAGACTGAGGGTCGTGTTGTCAAGACTATTGATGTTACAACCAATGAGTAAAGGTGAATTCATGATACACCACATACCGAAGTGAGTCTTATTTTCCTCGTTCGTCAGTTTATTGCCCCACTTCTCTACACCCACCTCGAGCATATCCATATCGTTGTAGTGACCCTTGCTACAGTATGCACTCATATAGAGGTTTTCTGCAAGGATGCTCTTCACGGAGCCCCAGCTAGGATTGATATCGCCTGTAGTTCGCCATGAGTACCCTGCATCGTCAACCCATGTACCTGGATAGGCCCAACGGCAGATGTTCATACGCACATCTGTACGACCTGTATTCTTGATGGCCTGAGCGATAGCTGTATAGCGTGCCTTCTCGTCGAGGTCCAATCTGTCTTTATTGTGAACAGGGTCACCGCCGCAGAAGTCGACCTTGATGAAGTCGAACCCCAGTTCATTGAAGAAGAAGTCACAATCCTGCTGGTCGTGCTGATAGAGCCCTACCCCTTCACCTGTTGTGTCTCCACCATGATAACTGCCACAGGTATTATATCCGCCATCACTATAGATGCCTGCCTTGAGACCTTTTGAATGGATATATTCAACGATACCTTTCAGACCGTTGGGGAAGCGGGTCTTATGAATGAGCAACTGTCCAGTCTCAGGATCACGTCCTCCGAAGTATCCGTCATCAATATTGATGTGGTTGTATCCAAATGTCCTCAGACCTTTCGACACCATCGCATCTGCTTGACCCTTGATGGTCGCTTCGTTGATGTTCAACTCGAATGTGTTCCACGAACTCCATCCCATAGTCGGACCGAACTCGTTATTCGTCTGCGCATTCATGCATAATGTCACCAATGCAAGTACTGTAGTAAATAAAGCCTTTGTCATGTTAAACTGTTTTGAGTTAATAAGCTAGAAATTAACCATATTTCGCTTGCAAAGATACAAATTATTTACTATTTAACCATTTACTATTTACTAATTTCTACATTTTCTTCAATTTTTACATTTTATAATTCTTTAATTTTTACATTTTTCACTATCTTTGCACTCAAAATTAATCGTATTCATATGCAACCCATCTGTGCCAATTCAACCCAACCAGGAGGAGCCGTCTGCTTGATTCGTGTGTCTGGTAATGATGCTATCAGTATCACGAATCGTTTGTTCCGTTCCAAACGCAACAAAGACCTTACGCTCATGGCCGGCTATACGGTGCATCTCGGAGAGATTGTAGATGTTGACGGAACAGTTATCGACGAATCGCTCGTGATTGTTTACCACGCTCCACGTTCCTACACAGGTGAAGAAGCTACTGAGATCATGTGCCATGGCTCTGCTTTCATCGTTCAGCGCATCATCGAACTGCTCATAGCACAAGGATGCCGTTTGGCACGTCCGGGAGAATTCACCGAACGGGCGTTCATGAATGGAAAGATGGACCTCAGTCAGGCAGAAGCTGTAGCAGACCTTATTGCCTCCTCCAACGCAGCATCGCATCGTTTGGCGATGAGTCAGATGCGTGGTGGATTCAGCAAGGAACTAGGTCGCTTACGCAGTCAACTGCTGGAGATGACATCACTCTTGGAGCTGGAAATCGACTTCTCGGAAGAGGATGTGGAGTTTGCCGACCGTCAACAACTCCTTACGCTGGCAGAAGACATTCATCATGTCATCGGACGCCTTATCGAGTCGTTCCGTACAGGAAATGCCATCAAGAACGGAGTGCCTGTTGCGATTATCGGACCGACCAACGTGGGTAAGAGCACCTTGCTCAACCGACTGCTCCACGAAGACAAGGCCATCGTAAGTGATATACATGGTACGACTCGTGATACGATTGAAGATACTATCAGCATACAGGGAATCACCTTCCGATTTATTGATACCGCAGGCATCCGTCAGTCTGACGACACAATCGAGCAGATGGGCATCGAACGTACTTGGAAGAAAGCCCAAGATGCAGAAATTGTTCTTGTTGTTTCTGATAATGAATCCACTACCGTTGATGAAACACTCCTGAAAGGCAAAACCGTCATCAAGGTATTTAATAAAGCAGATATCGTCAACTACCCCACCCTTCCGTCTACATCAAACACGATTGCCATCAGCGCCAAACAGGGTACCAACATCGACCGCCTCGAACAAATGCTGGTCGAAGCAACCCAGATTCATCAAGTAGAAGACTCCGACATCATTGTGACCAATGTGCGACACGTCGAAGCCCTACAGAAAGCCTATGATGCCATCACAAAGGTGAAGCAGCAAATCTCGGAAGGCATATCAGGCGACATCATCAGTCTCGACCTCCACGCCTGCATTGATGCGCTTGCAGAAATCGTTGGTGGCGTAACTTGTGAAGATACTCTCCACGCTATCTTCTCACGGTTCTGCGTGGGAAAGTGATTTTTTGCAAAGAAAAGCATACTATATGCAAATATGGCTTGTAAATCGCATGATTTCAAGCATTTAAA
>CADBSN010000173.1 GCA_902797255.1 uncultured Bacteroidales bacterium
CTTGTTTCGTCTCTTTGATTCCGAAAAGTATAAAAACGATTAAATTCCGATTTCCTAAACGTGATAGGGATTTCCCTACCGCTCCGTGTACTTTCCCTACCCACCCCTTGTAGACGGGCAAAAGAAAAAGGGCTTGCAAACGCAAACCCTTGAACCATTACCCATTTACCATTTAAAAGACCCCTCCCCAGCCCTCCCGAGGGAGGGAGTTGGAAAGCCTCCCCTCGGTGAGGTTTGGAGGGGGTTGAGGTTCTTAGAGGGGGTCTGTAGAGGGGGCCCCTTACTTCACGAAGTACTTCTTTCCATCCACAATATTCAACCCCTTCAGCAACCCATTCATTCGCTGCCCCTGTAGGTTGTAGACAGCATTGCTCCTCTCCCCATAGAGGGGGAGTCGGAGGGGGTCAACTCCCGTCGCATCCTCACCCATATACTGACCCATGAAGAGGATGACGCCTGTCGATTGCTCGCTGATGACGTAGAAGAACGGACGGTTGGCATGGAACTCTATCGTTTGAGGCACACCATCCGTCATCTCGATAACTGTAACTGCAGCAGCTTCGGTACCCTTCTCGTCTAACTTGATCTTGGCCACCTGCTTCATCATTCCTATATAGTCATCCTGATCATCATCGCCTACCAACATGAGCGAGAAGTCAGCATCGAGAGGACTGAAGGCAGAAGGCATCCCCAACTCCGACATCACTCCAATCAGGTCCTGATCCGTATCCGTCTCGAACCGAGGTAGTTTCAAGTCCACCTCACAGCTACACCCCGATAGCTTCCAGTTCTTCCCGTTCAGGCTCTCAATCACCTCATCGAGCATCTTTCCTTCATGAGGCAGGAACACCTGCATGTTGTATGTTCCGTTTCCGTAAGGCAGTCTGACCGTTTGATAAAGCTCGTTCTCGTCATATTCCGCTTTCAATTTTTGGTGCATCATCGGCACCTTCTCGCCTCCGGCAAACGGCTCTTCCTTGGTGTTTTCGGCCTCGAACGGACTGCTCCACATCCCTTTGAAATAGGTTGCATTCAGCAGATAGCTCACAGCACGGGGATTGAACTCTCTTTCGCTCAAGGCTTCCTCTATCATCTCCTCTGTGTGGTCACTTGCCCATTTGTTGATAACATCGCGCGTCTCTCCGTCGTTGAAGTCGCGCGACTGCGGATAAGCACGATAATAACTGTTTACGGTTTTTGTGAAGTCCGGCTCCAGTTCAAATCCACGCCCTTTGTTCACGAAGATGGTGTTCGAAATCATGGCCTTCGTCGTGTAGTCCACGTTGCCAGCCCAAAGGAGTTCGTTCGTCAGCTTCAGGCAGAACTCGTTCTGAGCATTCACATCGTCGAAGCCCAACACGCTATAGATCTCCTGCTGGGTCTGTCCAGCCGCCCCGTTGTTCAGCATCCCCAGCGCATAGGTGATGCTCAGCGGTGAGAGCACCTTGCTCTCTCTGTCGCGAGCCTTGCGGAACATGTTGAAAGCGAAGTCGTTGTTCTGCTCCACCAGCCTCTTCTCGTTCTCCGACAGCTGAATGTATTTAGGAGCCTCGAAGTCCGTATTGAAGAAGTAGATACCATCACCTGCCATATAGTCGAACGACTCATAATCGCAAGTCCATACATATTTATCTTTTTCTTCCATCCATGCGTAATCCCAATCCGGCTTCCTTACCAAACCGAAATCCTTAATGCCGACTCCTTCAACACCATAGATTCCTCTCCATAGATAGCGATATAACAGTTTTCCGTTGATATTGATGACATCAGGAGTATGGAGTATTTTCTCGTAGGTATATGAGAATGTTGTGATGTCACAAATCACGAAGTCCTTCTGGTCACCTGCATAATCGTATTGATACACCCTACCATCCTCATCCTCACGGAAAGCCCCATAATAGCGTGTTTGGCGGCTCACCTCGTCCCATCGGTACATCTTCTTGTACTCACGTTCGCCAATCACCGTATCGCCCTTCACGGTGTACGAAACCCTATACGTCTGATCGTCAAACTTACCCTCCTCATCATTATAGTGATGATACGAGTAATACCACGTCTTTCCCTCCACCAACATCGTGCGGAATGTGATCTTAGCGCTTGCCATCAGTGGGCAGACAGCCAACAATAATATGGATATGAACTGTTTCATGGTCGTAAGGCTTTAATTATCGATTGCAAAGATACAAAAAAATGTGCCACTTAACTATTTTTTATACAAAAACTTAACCTTTTATCCCCTATTTAGTTAAGGTTTCTGCATATAAAACCTATACCTTATATCTCATAACTCATTAATCTTCCTCTTCTTGACCCTTGCCCCATTTACCATTTAGCCATTTACCATTTAACTTTTCACTCTTAACTCTTAACTTTTGCCCCTTGGCTCTTGGCTCTTGACTCTTGACCATCCTCCCCACGGGGAGTTAGAGGGGGTCTATTACTTCACGAAGTACTTCTTTCCATCCACAATATTCAACCCCTTCTGGAGAGTGTTGATTCGTTGACCCTGAAGGTTGAATAAGCTTCTTTTCACGTTCCACTCTTCACTTTGCACGCTTATTTCTTCGAGGACAGTCTGTATGCTGTCGTAAATAGTTGCCATATTCTGAGTCGCTATGGTTGGATGGTAGAACGTCCAACTGTTGCTTCCTCCATCGGGGTATCTTCCTACTGTTTCCTTCGACGAATGTGTGTTGTAACTCATAGAATCCTTCCATCTTCCATCTGCAGATTGCAGAATCAAGGTACTGTTATCGGCATTTTTCAGTTTGAAAGGTAGATGAGGTTCTGATACTGATGATTTGCCGTCACACCATATCACTAGGTGTCCATTGGGTCGTATGATAGTACTAACTCCCTTTGCTGCATCGATTTGATATTTTGTTGGATTCTGCTCTTCATTACTAAAGAACCACAGAGACACATCAACAGGTTTCGGACCTCGGTTATACAGCTCTATCCAGTCTGCTCGTTTTCCATAGTCATTTACATAGATGTCGTTTGCTGCACTGACCTCATTGATACAGATGGGCGACAAACTTTCTGGAAACGTGTTGTCGTAAACAGCAGTATAGGTGCCGTCCTTCAAAATATGACATTCCTTCTCATTGGTCAGCCATCTGCCTTGCTGATCTTTCCATCCCATGAAACGATAGCCTTCTGCAGCGTTTGTTGTCACAACCACAGGTCCGAACAGCACACCTGAGAACTTGTTGAAAGGCACATCCATGCCCTCAATCTGAATCCTTGCAAATGGACAATTGGTATTTATGTGTACATTAAGGCTATCAAGTAGTCCATATGAATTCATAAGGGACTTGATGCGTGCCTCCCTGTGGCTTTTCTCCCACATGGTTTCCTGTAGTTTGCGGTAGGTTGCAGATGTATTACGATTGTCAAACGACAAGGCGATCTTTACCAAGTCACAAATGCTATCAGTTATATGCAGACACCGATCTGGAGTGTATATACAGCCATGAAGAATGCAATAAGCCGTCACAAATTGTTTGCGGAATTGTTTATTGCGCTTCAGATTGTTATAGAGCACCAACACTTCGTTCGTTGTGACACTATCGATGGCTTCCACATTGTTGGTTCGCTCCCATGTCAGATCTTGGTCAAAGAAGATGAAATGGAATTTGCCATCCTCCCATGTACGATACCCCTTCACGTTGTTGCCATTCAGAA
>CADBSN010000174.1 GCA_902797255.1 uncultured Bacteroidales bacterium
GGGCCGTGAACTTTGAAGGCGACGAAGTACGTCCCGATTGGGACAACCCCGACCCTAGCAAATTCGAGAACTGGTCGGTGATGATTGTTCAGATAGAAAAGGCCCTGATGCCCTACACCAGTTCCGACGACCTGTTAGCCCTCTTTGTGGATGGCGAAATGCGTGGATTGGCATCACCTGCTGTTTTTTTAGACGATGACACGGAGGACGACTATTCCGTCTATCTATTGAAAGCCTACGGAAACGAAGCGGACCAGAACCAAGTGAACTTGACGCTATGCTATTACAGCAGCCGTCTCAAACAAATGTTTTCCCGTTCTGTCGAGATGAAGTACGAGATGGAAAAAGTCTATGGGCTGGATGAAGACCTCATTCCGCAGTTCACGCTCGGTCCGTCTAAGTACCCCGTTGTCTTTGATGTTGATCTCATATCGCTCGCTCCCAAACTTACAACAGCCATAATCCCCGAGATAGGTGACATAGTGGCTGTCTTTGTGGGTGATGAGTGCCGTGGTGTCCAAACACTTGATGCCCGCCTCCTCAATACCTCGACTATCATGACTGTTTATGCCCGTCAACAACTCGAGTCATACACGGTAAAGTATTACCAACATTCCACCAAACAGGTAACAACCTTTTCAACCCCAATCATTCTTGAACATTAAGCCCTATGCATAACAGATTCCACATTTTCAACTTCCAATTTTATGCAATTGCGGCAACTGTAACCCTTCTGTTCGCTGCATGTAGCAAAGACGAAAACAACC
This sequence comes from uncultured Bacteroidales bacterium, assembly GCA_902797255.1. Taxonomy (GTDB): domain Bacteria; phylum Bacteroidota; class Bacteroidia; order Bacteroidales; family Bacteroidaceae; genus Colivivens. The sequence continues at coordinate 768 of CADBSN010000174.1, forward strand.
ACCAGGAAACCGCACCGATTTTGCGGCCCCTTACCATCGAGGTGACTGAAACACCCTATGTGAATCCAGATGCATCTGCAAATGCTCCAGGAAATCGTGCAGCCATCACCACTACTTCTACACTCACGTCATTTGCGCTGAGGTACGTCTATGGTTCAACTGTGGCAAGCAATGATATAAATATCACGAAAATTAGCAATGGAAAATGGAGTGGTGGCAGCTGGCCAGATCCTGAGAGTACGGTTAACTGGTATGCCAAGACAGCAGGAACGTTCAGTAATGATGGTGGCGCACACATCCACTTCAATGCCATAACAGATCAAAAAGACCTGTTGGTGGCGACAGCCAGCGGTACATATAGCGAAACAGGTGGAAACCTCACCTTCAACTTTAACCACGCTTGTGCCGCCCTGCGGTTCTACGTGAAGAAATCAACGAATCTCAACGACTACACCCTGTCGGTGAGTAATGTCAGACTCTGTAACGTAAAGAAACAAGGCGATTATTACTATGGCACATCATCATGGTCGTCCGTTGAGACGAACGCTGAATTCGTACTCTATTATGGCTCAGCCAAGACACTTGGCTCCTCAGTCTACGAAGCTTTGGATGCCTCGGATGCTCCCTACCTATTCCTGATTCCGCAGGAACTGACAGCATGGAACGGTACTACAGATATCACAGATTTGGTTTGTTCCCTTCAATTTTTATGCAAGATTACCCGTAATTCCGATAGTCATGTGATGCATGATGGCACCGCCTACATCCCTTTTGCTGCCGTATTGGAGAAAGGATATCAGTATGATGTGAAGATTAACATCGGCAAAAACTCCTTATACAGCGGCCCTAACACCAAAATAATCAACTAAGCAATGAAGAAGACATATCATAAACCCGAGACAAGAGTTGTGTTCCTTCCTAGCCCCGTGCTGATGTTGGGAGGTTCGAACACCGTGAATGAATATGAAAAAAAAGACATCAATGTCGGTGATGTTGATGAACCATACACTCCTTAATAAGATAGTAATATGATGAGACAAACAAAGCTAATTACCATGATTCTAACAGCCATGCTGGTGTCAACAGCAGCAATGGCTCAGAACAAAGGGAAGGTGTCAAAAGCCAGTTCCCTCGAAGTGACATTTAATTATCAGAAGCAGTCAGGACCCGGGTCCAACCAATATGCTGTGTGGATTGAGGACGAGAAGGGTGAGTTCGTAAAGACCCTCTTTGTCACGGCCTATACCTCGAAAGGACGTGCCCGTGGTGGTGAACAACCCAAACGTGGCTATATCGTTCGACCTACCTGTGTGCCAACATGGGTGAAGACCTCTAAGGCTGAAGCACATACCGATCAGCAACTCGATGCTGTCACAGGTGCAACTCCGCAGAACAGCGGTGTGCAGACTTTCACATGGGACTTCACCGATGAACAAGGTAAGGCTGTGAAACAAGGTCTCTATAAGGTGAAAGTAGAAGCGACTCTCTATTTCGACAGCGACCTTATCTACACTGGTTCATTTTCTACGAAAGACAAACCAGGTCCTATCAACCTCACTTCTGAGTTGACCAAACCTGATGAGCAGCATAAGGATATGGTGACTGACGTAAAGGCGATTTTAAAATAATTTCTTGTACAAAACGCTTGCTATTTCACCCTTTTTTGCATCAAATTGTAAATTTTTTCGAAAAACGTTTGGCAGATTGAAAGATAATCTCTACCTTTGCAGCCGAATGAGTCAAGGTTCAAGGTTCAAGGTTCAAGAGTCGAGACCCTAGACAAAGTAAAACGAAAACGAAAATGAACGTAACAGCAAACTTTTGGTGGTGGCAGAACTCAGGATTCAAAACAATCGTGAGAAGATAGCCGCGTACCTATCGTTTGATAGAGTGATACAGAGAGGCCTGTCGTTCTTGCGACGGGCCTCTTCCATTTTTCTTTAATAACGTACTAACGATATA
>CADBSN010000175.1 GCA_902797255.1 uncultured Bacteroidales bacterium
CTACTTATCTGTTGGCCCCATCTGCAAACTCAACTTGTAAGGTAACTATTAAGCTCAATTACACTTGGGTATCACTCGGAATGGGTGGATTCACTGACAACTTCTTTATTGGAGGACCATTCGAGGTTGAAATCCTTCAGGCTGAGGGATTCCCAATCTATCGTGTAATGCATCCTTACGATGAGGGTTATGCTGTTGGTTTGGAAGTAGGTGATTTCTCCGCAAAAGAGGTCGGTAAACCAACCGATTATATTGAATTTGAAGTTGACGACGAGGGATACGTATATTATGACGATTTTGCCGTAGGTTATCTCTATGATGGTGACATGGTATATGCATATCCTCCATCAGCTGCTGGTTTGGGAAATACTCACAACATTCAAATAACAGAAGGTGTATTCCAGATTGCACCATACTATTATATCCCTGCTTTGGGCAACGGATGGAATAAAACACAGGCTGATGATATGATTACTATCTATCTGCCCGGTCATGTTCCTGCTGAATAATCATTTGTGTCTTTCGAAAGAGACATTATGAATGTAATATTTTTCGGGACAGTCTCTCTTGGGACTGCCCCGATTTCTAACAAATAGAACATCATGAGAAAAGCATTATTATTTATCATTGCACTTTACTCTTCATTCTTCATTCCCCACTCTCCATTCTCCACGCTTCACGCTCAACTCCTCCCCTCCGATGAGGACTTGCCTGAAGTGATTAAAAGAGTTTGCCGTAGGGCTGACGGGACTTCATCAGGTACTCCTGTGGTAGGGCCGCTGTTGACTTCTCAGTGGGGGCAGGATAGCCCATATAATCTGTTTACTCCACAGGTGGGCAGAAAGCAAGCAGCAGTTGGATGTGTGGCTACGGCACTTGCACAGATTATGAACTATTGGAAATGGCCGAATCAGGGAAACGGTGTGATGTCCTATTCCACCCCGTATGGTACTTTGGTGTCCGACTTCGGTGCTCATACATATGCGTGGGATATCTTGACCGATGTGGTCAATAACAGTTCACCCGAGGAGGTTAAGAATGCTGTTGCTCAGCTCTGCTATGATTGTGGGGTCGCAGTGAAGATGGACTACGGTGACAGCAGTTCAAGCAGTACTGATGCTATCACCTATGCACTATATAATTATTTTGGCTATAAGGCTTCGACGCTCCATTATTACTTCCATGAGTGTATGCCTTCTGAACAAGAGTGGATGAACATCATAAAGCGCGAACTTGATGCAAACCGTCCCATACAGATAAGAGCCTATTCTGCCAGTGGCGGTCACTCCTTCATCATAGACGGGTATGATAGCAATAATTTCGTACACGTCAACTGGGGATGGAATGGACACTATGACGGCTATTATGACTTGAGCTTGCTAAATCCAGGATCTGATATATTTAACGACGGAGTAGCGGTTTTGACGGGTATAGAACCAGACTACACTGGTACGGACAAGCTTCGTCAGCAAGTGCCCATCTACATAATGAGCGCCCCTCGGACGACGTGGACCCAGCGTAAAGTCACACAATTTTTTACCGTCACGGTAGATACGGTGTTTAATTATCGTTCATCAGGTCGCACCTATACAGATGCGGTCGGATTGTATGATGTATCTGGACGGTTCATTGCGGATGTTATTCAGGAAAGTAGCCGTCATACCAATTTCTTCCCTGGTTTCAAAGGAACCTATAGTTATGGCAGTCTGTCTTGTAAGTTAAATGACTCCGTACAGGCTGTTATTCAGGATGGTGACTATGTGCTCAAGGTGTTGTTCCGTGAAGATGGTTATGATGAGTTTATACTGCCCGATATGGTAGGTGGACAGCAGCGCAACCAAATTCCAGTTTATATCCATGATGGCGTTATGGATTTCAATACGTATTCTGCCGCTATTGAGACCCCTACATTCTCCTCTCTTCGCTCTTCAAGTGTCTATGACATGAACGGTCGACAAGTTAAAGAAGATATAAAAATTGAAGATTCGAGGATTGGAAATATAAATGTGCTCCCGAAGGGTATTTATATTGTGAATGGAAAGAAGGTGTTGTTTAAAGAGTGAAGTGTGAAGTGAAAAATTCACTTCACACTTCATGCTAATCATCTAATTCGTCAACTTTGACTTTTCACCATTGACCATTATTGGCAATTCTTCAAATCTTCTTCTATGAATTTGAGTAAGCGGTCTACGGCCTCTTCCTCTGGTATGTTCATTTCGATACATTGTTTCTTTTTGTAGAGACTCACCTTCCCGCGAGCTGCTCCTACATATCCATAGTCTGCATCGGCCATCTCGCCTGGACCGTTTACGATACATCCCATGATGGCAATCTTGAGTCCGTTGAGGTGACTGGTGGCAGCTTTTATTTTGGCGATGGTTTCTTCAAGGTTATACAGGGTTCGTCCACATCCCGGGCAGCTGATGTATTCTGTCTTGGTGATACGAACTCTGGCTGCTTGGAGAATGCCATAAGCTACAGGAATCTCTTTCTCAGGAGCCTCGCTGAGGCTGACACGTATGGTATCGCCTATCCCATCAATGAGGAGCGCGCCTATACCTACAGCACTCTTCAATCGTCCATCTTCACCTTCACCAGCTTCTGTCACTCCGAGATGTATTGGGAAGTGCATGTCTTCACTATCCATCGTTGCAACGAGCAGTCGGACGGTTCTAACCATGATTTCTGTGTTGCTGGCCTTGATGGATATCACAACATTCATGAAATCCTCCTTGACGCAAATGCGTAGGAACTCCATGCAGCTTTCAACCATTCCCTCTGGGGTATCGCCATAGCGACTCATGATACGATCGGACAGCGATCCATGGTTCACTCCGATGCGGATAGCCGTGTGGTGTTCCTTACAGATATTGAGGAAGGGCACAAACCGCTCTTCAATCTTCTTGATTTCATCAGCATATTCCTCATCGGTATAGTCCAGATGTTTGAACTTACGGGCTGGGTCTACATAGTTACCTGGGTTTATGCGTACCTTATCAGCATAGAGAGCTGCTACGTCGGCTACGTTGGCATTAAAGTGTACGTCTGCAATGATTGGTACGTCATAACCGTCACGACGAAGGCCTTCCTTGATGTTCTTCAGGTTTTCTGCTTCACGTACCCCCTGAGTTGTCAATCGAACATACTCTCCTCCTGCATCTACGATACGTTTAATTTGGGCAATACACCCTTCGGTGTCCATTGTGGAGACAGTTGTCATCGACTGTACACGAACGGGGTTATCACCGCCCATAGGCAGGTTGCCCACTTGTACCTCTACTGTTTTTCTTCGCATAGTTGTAGTATTTTATGTGCAAACACTGCTGCGTTCTTAGCTCCATCAATAGCCATTGTGGCAACAGGTACGCCTGGGGGCATCTGTACGATTGCCATCAAGGCATCAATACCTTGAAGTGCACCCGATTTGATAGGCACTCCGATGACAGGCAATGTTGTATATGCTGCAATTACGCCAGGGAGTGCTGCAGCCATTCCTGCACCGGCAATGATTACTTTTACTCCGCGTTCCTTTGCTGTCTTTGCATATTCTGCAACACCTTCTGGGTTGCGATGTGCCGACATTACATTCACTTCGAATGGAATGTTGTGTTCTTCGAGATAAGCTTTTGCTTTCTCCATGACAGGCATGTCTGACTGACTGCCCATGATGATTGATACCATAATCTTACTTACTATTTGACGATTTACTATTTACTATTTTTTCTGTTATTTTCAATTGTTCCATGATTGAAGCATGATAGTAACTACTCCCCTCCATAGAGGGAGGAGCAAGGGTGTAGGTCTTCTATACCCATGCAAACATGATGAACATCATTGATGCTACAGCTCCAATTAGGAAGCCTACAATGACCTGTGCGAGTGAATGCTGACGAAGTAGCATGCGACAGGTACCCATCACTCCTGATAGCATCAGCATGCAACACATTGGAATGAGGGGGTTGAAATAGAACAGATAGCTGAAAGCAATGACTGTTCCGAATAATCCACCCATACCAGCCATGTGGGTACTGACTTTCCACCATACATTCACCAATGCACAAACCAAACTAGTCGCCAAAGTGGCCAGAATCATACCACGCATAAATAATGCGGTGTTGAGTTGCATGAACAACACCACACAGGCGATGTAGCTGGCGATGGTGATGAAATACGGCATATGTCGATGCTCACGATGGCTGAGTTGCCAATGAGTCCATTTGTTAATACGACGGAATATATCAATGGTGAAACGCGGAATGATAATGGTAAACATTACGACGATTCCAATGATGAATGCCTTATAGCCTAATGGCCACATCCTCAGGTAGCTGAATAGAAATAGCCACATAAAGGCCCAGAAGGGCGCATAGAACGGGGAAAATATCGCCGAACAGGCTTTGGCAAACATCATTATGTACTTCTGGTTCATATCCGTTTCCTTTCCGAAGTGGACAGAATGCCCATCTCACTTCTATATTTTGCCACCGTCCTACGACTGATATTGAGGTGTTCAGCTGTGAGTATATCAACAATCTTTTGGTCGGAAACAGGTTTCGACTTATCTTCCTGTTCGACAATCTCACGTATTCGCTGTTTGATGTCCCGATGTTCTAGGGTCTCGCCATCTGCATTGGTACGGGCACGAAGGAAGAAATAATCGAGGGCATATAATTGTCCATCAATCTGTACATATTTCCCTTTTCGTACGCGCGAGACTGTTGAAACGTCCTGACCTGTTAATTCTGCAACATCCAATAATCGCATAGGCCGCAGTTGTGATTCGTCCTGTGTGAGGATAAACTCCCTTTGCAGTTTCACGATAGCCTTCATGGTGTTATAGAGAGTATGTTGACGTTGCTTGATGGCATCAATGAACAATTTGGCTCCTTCGACTTTTTGACGTGTGTATTCAAACGCTTCCAGTTGGGATCTGCTCATCTTTTCAGCCTTTTGCTGATATTGTTTGAGTTGGTCAGCATAATCGTGTGAGACCCTTAATTCCGGCACTTCACCGTTGTTCAACTCAACGTTGATTGTTCCGTCAGGAGTTGTTTCAATGATGAAATCGGGCTCAATAGTCTGTGCTCTATCATCAGCAGACTCACATAATGCCAATCCCGGACGAGGATTCAGCCGGCTAATACCTTCAATTGCTTGTTCTACTCGTTCAGGTGAGGCATGGGTTGCCTTAGCGATTCGTTCGATATTTTGGTGTTGTAGTAGGTCGAAGTGGTCATGAATGATGCTCCGTTCCAGTTCTAACCGTTTCTTTCGCGATTCATTATCCACATTTTCCAGTTTGCGGTCGAGCTGAATCATCAGACACTCCTGAAGGTTGCGTGCTCCGATACCTGCTGGCTCAAATTGTTGTAGAACCTTCAGCGCTTCTTCAAGTTCTGTGGTATCAGCATCAATGTTGAAGTGGAACAGTAAATCGTCTGATATACTGGCGAGGGGACGATCAATAAATCCACGATTATCCAACGTTCCGATTAAGTACTCTATCAGTTCTTGTTGTTTGTCTGTAACGTTGAAGTCGTAAATCTGACGTTTCAGATCTTCTATGAATGACTTGGTATCGCCAATCGGCATTGTCTCCTCGTAGCTCTTGCCATTCGATGGGGCATAGACGGGGATATCGTCTTCTCCATAGGAATCCTCATCGTTTGTGTCTTCATGAGAGGTTTCCGTTCCTTCGCTGTATTCATCGTTGTCGGTTTGCTCTTCGTTCTCATGACCTTCTTCCAATGCTACATTTTCATAGCTTTCGGTCTTGACCTTATCTTCCAATTCCACAACGGACAATTCCAAGAGACGAGCAGTCATCAGTTGTAGAGGGGTCAGTTTTTGCAACTGCCTCTCCACTTGTTCCTGTATCTCAAACTGTCCCTGTCCCTGTGGCATATTCTATCTGCGGCTGTTGGTCAACATCAGGATATAATAGAATAAGGTTGCGAGTGAACTCAGGGCTGCTACCACATAGGTGTAAGCTGCAGCACGTAAGGCACTTACCGCATGGTCGTGGGTTTCTGCATCGGTCAGTCCTCGTGAGTCTAACCATTTTACCGCTCTGCGGCTGGCATCTATTTCAACTGGAAGGGTGATGAATGAGAAGATGGTGGTCAGTGCATAAAGCACCACACCGATTCCCAGCACATATGGATTGCCTGTATAACTGAGCAGTAACATACCGCCAAGCAGCAACCAGGTCATCCAACTGGACGTAGCACTCACTATAGGTACCAACTTCGAACGTAGGGTCAGTGGTCCATAAGCCATCGCATGTTGTACCGCATGTCCGCATTCGTGGGCTGCTACTGCTGCTGCCATAATGCTATTACTCTCATACACACCCTCACTCAGATTCAGTGTCTTGTTGATGGGGTTGTAATGATCGGTCAGCTGACCTGCAACACTTTGGACTGTTACGTCTGTAATACCAAAGTCGCGCAACATCAGTTCTGCCGTCTCTTTGCCCGTCAGACCCTTAAACGACAGTATTCTAGAGTACTTCTTGTATTTGTTCTTTAGGTTCAACTGCACCAGCCAACTGGCCAATGCGATTCCGATGAAGATAATCCAATAGAGTGCATTCGCAGAAATACCGATACCTTGGCCTGCTAAATAGTTGGGATCCATATCAGTTGTCTAATGATTCGTTATAATCCAATTCTGCTTGAACGACAAAGAAAACATCCTCTGGATCGAAATCGCCCATCTGATCCTTCTTTGCTTGCTTCACAATATGTTGAGCTACTTCATTCACGTCAATATCAATGTATCCATCTTTGTCTGCCTGAGCATCCGAGAAGTATTCAAGCATGATGTCAATGAAGTAATAGATATCGTCCTCTTTGAACTTGTCTTTCAAGTCCTGAGGCAACTCATTGAGGATGAAAGCCACTTCCTGTGCGTCTTCCTGTGCGGCCTTCATCAGTTCGTCATCTATTGCTGCCATACTATTTGATTTTGTAGTTATCGCTTCGCTCGAAGTTATCGGAGTTATCGGCCGTTGGCCTCGAAGTTATCACTGCGTTCGACGTTACTTAAGATGTGCACATCAACAGTCTATCGTCGGAGCGAAGAGTGTAACTCAGCGGTAACTTCGAGCGTAGCGATAACTTCTCTAACTTCTTTAACTCCTTAATTATAATATTGCTTTCAGTTTACCTTCCAACTCACTCTTAGATACCGCACCAACTACTTTGTCTACCACTGCACCATCTTTGAAATAGAGGATGGTTGGGATGTTACGAATACCAAACTGAGCTACGAGGTCGTCCTCTTCTTCTACGTTTACCTTGCCGATGATGGCTTGTCCTTCATATTCGGTTGCAAGTTCTTCTACCAATGGAGCTACTTTCTTGCAAGGTCCACACCATGTTGCCCAGAAGTCTACCATTACAGGCTTGCCTTGAGCGATCAATTCGTTAAAATTCTGAGATGTAATTTCCATAATTTTATTTTTTCTTTGACAATTTACTATTTACGATTTAAATTTATTGTTCTATTTGATATTTAACTATTTTTTTGATGATTATGCATGATTGTAACTGCTCCCCTCCATAGAGGGAGGGGTAAGGGGGTGGGTCTTCTATTTCACCAATACCTTTTCTCCATTCATGATATTCACACCTTTCTGTGCACTTGACAACCGATAGCCATTAAGACTATACACTCCCCGTTTTTCGAACGGATTCATCGATAACTCTCTGATACCGCTGGGTATTTCCATCGCAGAGTTGAATCCGATGTACTTGATGACCGATGTGCCAGTAGTCGAGGTCAGTCCGAAGATGGTGTTTCCCTGACTGAATGTGTACGATTGTCCAGTACATTTGTCGTCCAGCCCGCTGGCTGTGATGTCCCAATAGATGATTACGTCTCCATCGGTAAGGGTCTGTATCTTTGTCGGCTTTACGCTCGAACCGTGATTGGTCCCGTTGAACCACCATAGGTACGAAGCTCCGTCTGCAGTACTTATGTTTGAAGCCTTGATCATGAAGTACTTATCGTTGGTGTTGATATTATACTTCTCGGTTCCGAAACTCAGACACACATTATTGTTGCCTGTTGCCTTTACGGTGATGGTGTTGGCCGTTTGATTGGCTGTGATGTTGCCTTGTGCCACACGTCCTCCGTCGCCAGTCTTTGCCCACTCGCTTGCCTTCCAAGTGTAGTTTGTGGCGTATTGCTTGCTATATTCTTTCAACAGTCGCAGGTAGTAAAGACCAGGACATGGAGTGCTGCCGCTTGCTACAATCTTGAAGGTCAACTGGGTCTTCACGGTTCCGTCGGCATTCTTCAGCAGTTTGTCAGGGATGGGGAACTCATAGTTAAAGAACCCGTTGGTTGCCGTTGCGAATGTTGACGGTATCTTATAATCTGCAATCTTTGTGCCATCGATATAGATGGCTGCCACTCTGTCTTTATCGGCTGTCGTGAAGCGGCACATCACACTCAGATCGCTGTCAATCTGGTCTTGGTTCGACAGTACATATTGTATGTATCCGCCTTTCTGCACATCACGATAGATTTCACCGTTGTAGCTGCCATACGTTGAGTTTGATGAGTACTTCGCCTGATGCCCCACCTCGCTCTGCTGCTCACCTGTACCTACATAATCGATGGTACGAGCCAAGAAGGCCAGGTTCTTGGCTTCCTCTGCAGCCAGCGAACTCTCTGCAAACTGCGTGGCTGTCTGCTGATACCAATAAATCATGTAACGTGAGTGGTGGGTTGAGAAGAACGGCTCTAACTCCAAGGTACGCCATTCTGTCTGGGTGTCGCTACGAGACACATCAAACGAAAACTTCATATCGCCAGTCTTTTCGATGCGGCCCAATACTTCGTTGCGCTCGCAAATCAAGAGTGGAGAAGTGACGATAGACATCGAGTTGGCCATGCTGCCTGGGGCATGATCCATACGTCCCTCTCCTGCATATTCGTTCTTCAGATCTGCATTCGAGGTCTTGGCTGCCAGCAGAATCGGACCGTATTTCAAGGCGATGTATTCCTTCAAAAGTGGACATTGCTCAATGCGCAAATCCATAGGAAGGGCTATGTCAATCACATCTCCCTTCTTCCAGTTGCGGGTTATCTTCACATAGCTGGCTGTACCCTTCGTAACGCTGACCGTTTCTTCCGTACCGTTTATCTTTACGCTATAGCCGCTACCTGCCCAGAATGGGTGACGGATGGCAATGGTGTATTCGCCGTCCTTGTCGATGGTCAGTCGGGTTGCTTCTTCGTAGGGGAACTTCGTGGTTTGGGTCAGGGCATACACATCGTTCAGCAGCTTACTGGCCGTGAACAAATTGACGTACAGCGTATTGTTGGAATCATCGTGAGTGTAGATGAAATGGCCATATTTGCTGTGATTCTCCATACCTGTACCTACACAACACCACATGCCTTTATTTACCTGTGAATAGATCTTATATCCCTGTGGTCTCAGGGTCGTGAAGTAGACGTATCCTCCTGTTTCTGGGTCTTGGGTCGACAGGATGTGATTGTACATTGCATTCTCATAGAAGTCGGCATACTTGGCAGTATGTGTGTCATCGAAGAGATCCTCCGTGAGTTTCAGCATGTTGTTTGTGTTACATGTCTCTGGACCGTTCAGGTTGCTCACATATCTGTCCCCGTTTCCCTGATTCAGGAAGTGCTCGTCTACAGAGTTGCCACCGATGCATACAGTACGGTTGTTCACTACGTCCTGCCAGAAATACTTAGCTGCATTTTTATAAGTCGTAGCCGTCTTATCCAGTTGGGCGATACGCTCGAATCCGATGTATTTTGGTACTTGGGTATTTGCATGACGATTATTCAGGAACGTAGTGTTCAACGATTGCATACCATTCACCATCTCTGCATGACTGTATTTCTTGGCTGCTGTCAGGTATTTCCTTTCGCCAAACAGCTTATAGGCATCTGCGATGGTCTCATTCATGCCTCCGTGCTCATTACCCAGCACGTTCTGCATATCGCTTTCTGATAGCTTTGAAACTACGTTCACGCTCCAGTCGCATAGCTTCTTGTACATCTCTTTCGCCAGTTCGCTGTCGGCATAGAGGTAAGCATCCCTCAAACCTGCCAACACCTTGTGCTGACAATAGAAAGGCACCCAACCGCCGTATTGCTTATAAGGGTTGATGTTGTTGGCATACATGGCCGTCCATATCTGTGTGATAGGCTGTCCACCAATGAAACCTTCCATTCCTGCTGTATTACCCTCATAGGCATCCTGACAGTCCTTCATAATCTGTAGGCAGTAGTCGAGTTTGTTCTTCAACTGCGTAGCCAAAGTTGTCTGGGTGTCGTCGTTGCGAAGTGCAGCATACGAGAGAGCCAATGCTGTGAGGTAGTGACCACCCACATGACCTTCGAGCGACCAGCTGGAGTCGCCCCAGTTACGGAAAGTAGGATGCTTCGATGTCCAGTTGTAGTACTTGCTTTTGGTGTCAGTAGTCTTTGCCAGACCAGCCTCACGCACGAAAGGCGTCATCAGGCGGTCTGC
>CADBSN010000176.1 GCA_902797255.1 uncultured Bacteroidales bacterium
GGAAATCAGGTAAATACGTTGAATCCTGCTTCTTATTCCAGCGTTGATTCACTGACCATGTTGTTTGATATGGGATTGTCAGGACAGATTACCAGCTTTGAGGAAGGTAATGTCCGGCGCAATGCCAAAATGGCTTCCTTTGAATATGTGGTTGGCTCGTTCCGTGCATGGAAGAATGTAGGCGTTTCGTTTGGCGTCCTGCCGTTTTCGAATGTAGGTTACGACTATTCGTCGGTAACAAGGGACCGGACGATGGGAACACTAACGGAGTCTTTCTCTGGTGACGGTGGCTTGCATCAGGTTTTTCTTGGTGTTGGTTGGCGAATGCTGAAGCCATTGTCGATAGGTGTCAATGCCTCGTATCTCTGGGGCGACATCTCACGCACAGTGTCACCATCCGCCTCTTCAGCATCTAACACGCTGACGAAAACCTATTCAACATCCGTCAATAGTTATAAACTTGACTTCGGAGTGCAGTGGGAACAGCGCTTTCGTAAACGTGACGTACTGACCATCGGTGCTGTGTTTGGACTGGGACATAAACTGAAGAATAAGGCCGAGATGACCATCTTAGGCCGCAACACCCTCTCGAGCAAGAACGATACGACCGTCTTCAGCGTGAAGGATGCCAATGCGCTACCCATGACTTACGGAGCAGGATTGTCTTATACGTTGGATGGCAAACTGACGATGGCTGCAGACTTCTCTTTGGAGAAATGGGGCGATGAAAAACTGCCGATGTTCAATACCTCCTCCAATACGTATGAACTGAAGAGGGGATTGCTCAAAGACCGCAAGAAGATTAACGTAGGATTCGACTATGTTGCCAATCCCGGCTCTCAGGCCCGCAAGTATTGGGAATTTGTGCACTATCGCATTGGTGCCGGCATAGCTACACCTTATTATAATATAAATGGCCAAGACGGTCCGAGTGAATTGAGTGTCAGCGCAGGTATTGGCTTGCCTATTCTGAATGCCCACAATAACCGTTCTATGCTGAATATCAGCGGACAATGGGCACGTACTAAAGCAGACGGATTTATTACTGAGAATACGTTCCGTATCAATATTGGTATAACCTTCAATGAACGCTGGTTCATGAAGTGGACGGTTGATTAATCATTGGTGAGCGTGCTGAAAACAGAACGACATACGGGACGGTTGGCAGTAGCAGGCTTATGGCTTGTTCTTCTGTTGCTTTCTGCCTGTGGTGAGGAAGCGAAGGAACATACTGCCCGTGCTATTTTCCCCAGTGACTCTGTGTCAATGATGACTACATACGGGGTAAATACGCTGATTTCCGACTCTGGTGTCATCAAGTATCGTATCGTTACTGAGCGATGGGATGTGAACGTCATTCGCCAGCCCAATCGTTGGGAGTTTATGAAGGGTGTTTTCTTCGAACAGTTTGATGAGCAGTTCCATGTTCAGGGATATATACAGGCCGATACGGCTTGGTATTATGACCAAATGAAGCTGTGGAAACTGAGAGGCCGGGTTCGTGTCCGTAATAACAATGGTTTGATTTATACCAGTGAGGAGCTTTACTGGGATGGTATGAAGCACGAGCTGTACTCCTATGTGTTCTCACAGGTCACCACTCCAGAACGGACACTTCAGGGAACCTATTTCCGCAGTGATGAGCGTATGACCCATTATACGGTGTCGAATTCCAAGGGCTCGTTTGTGCCAGAGGAAGAGCAGGACGACAGTAGCAACGGTGGCGGCACCTCACCTGCCGACAGCACCCAGCAGCAAATGCAGGCTCCTGTCAGACCAGCTGCTCAGAAACATGCCAAGACAAGTGTAGATGAGTAACAATGGGCTTTAATCGATGGATATGACACCTCTTTTAATAGGACTTGTGGTCACAATGATCTTCTCTGCCTTCTTCTCTGGTATGGAAATCGCTTTCGTCAGCAGTAACCGCTTGCTGGCTGAGATGGACCGTGAGAAGAACGGACTGTCGCAACGGGCTCTCAACATATTCTATCAGCATCCGAATAACTTTGTGTCGACGATGCTCGTTGGCAATAATATCGCCCTGGTCATCTATGGTATACTATTTGCCCGTATCTTTGACGAATTGCTGTTCAGCGGTTTGAGTGACGGAGCCCGTGTGACAGCAGACACCCTGCTGTCAACGCTGGTGGTGCTCTTCACGGGTGAGTTCCTGCCGAAGACGATATTCAAGTCGAGTCCCAACGCTCTGCTGACTTTTTTTGCCGTTCCTGCCTTCGTATGCTATGTCGTGCTCTGGCCTGTTTCAAAGTTTGCCACTATGTTGTCGCGTGGCATCCTGCGGTTAGTGGGTGTCAAGATGGAGAAAGAACGTGATGACAAGGAGTTTACGCGTGTGGACCTTGACTACTTAGTGCAATCGAGCATCGACAATGCCAAAAGCGAGGAAGAGATTGAAGAGGAAGTGAAGATATTCCAGAATGCCCTTGAATTTACAGAGACTCGTGTTCGCGACTGTATGGTACCTCGTACTGAGATTGATGCGGTGGAAGACACCTGCAGTACCGAAGAGCTGAAGCAGGTATTCATTGAAAGTGGCCATTCAAAAGTGATTGTCTATCATGATGATATAGACCATGTGGTGGGTTACATCCATTCGTCAGAGATGTTCCACCATCAGCAGGATTGGCGTAAGGGCATTCGTCAGCTGTCGTTTGTGCCGGAGACGATGCAGGCTTCACGCCTGATGAAGACCTTTATGCAGCAACACCGCTCGCTGGCTATTGTGGTCGATGAGTTTGGCGGCACTAGTGGACTCATTGCCTTGGAGGACATAGTTGAGGAAATATTCGGAGAAATTGAGGATGAACATGATTCCAACAATTACGTCGCTAAGCTGTTGGATGATGGCGAGTATATCCTGTCGGCCCGCCTCGAAATTGAGAAGGTGAACGAAATGTTCGACCTTGA
>CADBSN010000177.1 GCA_902797255.1 uncultured Bacteroidales bacterium
AAACTCCCACCAATCCTTCCATTCGCCATACCCCCTCTGCGTGGCAAATATCTTATCACCCTTGCGAATAATCGCTGCAACGACTTCAATATGTTTCATAACACTATGCTATTTCTTTCATTCTTGCAAAATGCATCACACTTCCTGGAATAGGTTCCAACATATTCCAAAGTATCTGCATCTGATGACGAGTTCCTAGATTATTGTATTTCCAATTGCTCATTGTTACACGCCCCAAATATACATATCCCATTGTCCTTGATTTATCCTCCATAAAATTCTTTTGTTCTCGAACAAATAACAGCATCGTTTGAGTTTGATTGATGTATGCTTGTCCTTCTCTTGACTCTGGTCTTACTCTGTTTTGAGTGTCCCATTGGAATAATAATGGTGATAAAGCTTTGTCGTCGTAGTCGGTTGTAGAACCTTCTTCGCGATTCTTTATAATATCGACGAACATTGCTTCTACATTCAAATCTCGATTACGCTCTACGCCCTCTCGTGCAGATGATTTACGAGAAAGAGTCGATGTGCCAATAGCTACCTGTATCTGTGCTTTTGTGTAGACACCGTGTAACTTTAAAGGGAAGTTCGGCAAATGGGAATTATCGGCCTTTTCGTATGCTTTGTTTTCCTTGAGTAATAGCTGCATAACTTCCTTCAGTTCTTTACACAAAATAGAATCTCTTGACATCGTGTCAACCATATCCTGCAAACTTGGGAAACGCCCCGCATTTTCGAAAAGGTCATAATACAACATCAGCAAACGCTTCTGGTCAACAGCATTCATTTCGTTCACCTTGATCTTGAATGACTTCTGCGCCAAATCCTCTATGAAACTCAGATACGAAAAAGAATCGGTAGCCGACCATTTGCGATAGACGGCACGACTCAAATCTTCATTGTAAAGAGATTGTTCGTGTTTCAACCCTGCATCAAACAGCAATTGGTTCCATGTCTTGGCCTTATAAAGTTTATTGAGCGGTAACTGATAGATTTTTACGAAATTGGTAAGAGTGAGTGGAACTGAGTGATGCCTTTCGAAGTTCTGTAACAAAGAGAGGATTCTTCGCGTTGTGAAACGTTGAATAGCCCCTTTGATGTTGTTCATAATGTATTCCTTTGCCTTTGGCTCCAAAATAATTTGGCATCCTAAAGGTAAGTGAGGACAGTCGCGTTCCATTTCCTCTGCTACGCTCATAGATGTCCGGCCAAGCATCACACGCATTCGGTCGGTATAATTAAATTCAGCCCGACTGTTGCCCACGAAATCAAGAATGTTGACATGTGTCTTACCCTCAGCTTTACGAAGTCCTCGACCAAACTGCTGTATAAAGACTGTGAGGCTCTCTGTAGGGCGAAGGAAAAGGATAGTATCTACTTCTGGGATATCTACACCTTCGTTGAACATATCTACCACAAACAGGTAGTTGATATCCTTCTTTTTAAGCCGATTATAAAGAGCAGTTCGCATTTGGGCATTCTCACTAGTAAGCACATCGGCTTTCAAACCACATAAAGTGAACTTTGATGCCATGTATTTGGCGTGTTGCTGGTCTACACAGAAGCACAATGCCCTAACGTCGCGAATGTTGGTCAGGTACTTCTGCAATCCTTGAAGAATCACAGCAGTACGAGTATCGTTGTAGCTATAGATACGTGAAAGTTCTGACGCCACGTAATGCCCCTTGTCCCATGCTACTTCTGAATAATCCACTGAATCGGTAATGCCGTAGTAATAAAATGGTGCCAGTAGACCTTTGTTCAACGCATCATCCAAACGAATCTCTGCAGATATGGTTCCATCGAAGTCTAGAGTGATGTCCTCGCCATCCATTCGCTCTGGTGTGGCAGTAAGTCCTAATAGCACTTTGGGCTTAAAGCGGTTGATAATCTTGCGATAAGATGATGCTGCAACGTGGTGCACCTCATCTATAACAATATAATCGTAATAGTCGGCTGGCAATGCTATATCTTCCAAACGGTTATTCAGCGTGTCCTTTGAGGCAAACACATATTCATAGCTGGATGGTTCTTCGCCTCCATACCATTTTTCACCAAAATTAAAGTCGGAGAGCACTTGTCGGAACGTTAAGAGGCTCTGTCGTAAAATTTCTTCGCGGTGAGCTATGAATAGCAGGTGTGCTCGCCCGTTTTTCTCTGCAAACGCCTTGTAGTCGCTGGCAGCCATAACGGTTTTACCTGTACCTGTTGCAGCTACCACCAGATTGCGCCAATGGCCTCGAACCTCGCGCTCTACTTGCAAGCGTTCCAGTATCTCTTGCTGATAATCAAAGGGGCGAATCAATCCCTTGAGTGTAGAGAAGTCTATCTCATTGTCAGCCCCGTCGCTAAGGGCTATTCTCAGTCGCTCATTGTCCTCGCCATCTACAAAAGAATCGTATCCCTCGGACCACCAGGATGCATCAAAAGCGTCCAAAATAGTCTTCATCATTTGAGGTTGCTCCATTTGCGTCACTTTCACATTCCATTCGGCACCTGTATCAAGTGCTTGTTCCGAGATGTTAGATGAACCGATATATGCCGTATTGAAACCCGTATCACGAAGAAATATGTATGCTTTTGCATGCAGGCGTTCATAAGTTACATCGTATGTAATCTTGATTTCCGTGTTTTTCAACGCTGCCAATCGTATAATAGCCTCATAGTCTGTAGCCTGCATATAGGTGGTGGTGATAACCTTTAATCGTCCTCCTCTGTTGGTAAATGCTTTTAGTTGTGGTAAGATAAGGGCAAGACCTCGTTTTTTTATGAACGACACCATCAATCGGATTTCGTCAGCAGAGGTGATTTCTTTCTGCAATTCCGTATACATCTTCATGCCCTTTCCTGTAAACAACGCACCATTTACCAAACCTTTAACGGGCATCATTTCCTCCAGCCGCTTTGCCAGATCAGGATAATCCGATTGTGTCTTATCGATAACCGCCGTAAGAATTTTGGCCTGAGCAGAAACTAAGTTGCCGGAATCCAAGTGAAAATCATTGACCAATTTGCGGATGATGGCATTTGCCAAGTCCAGCTCTTTCTTTACAGACAGGTCTGCCTGTTCGTCATCTTCATCACAATTTGCATCAGCCAAGTTTGATAGTACCTGCTCAAAGATGCTCGTCAAGTACATTGCGAGCAACTTTGCCACTTCATCTTTCCTGATGACCCGTTTACCGATGTAAAAACGGTTTTGGTCGACAGAAGAAATCTTCTCCTCGAACAACTGATTGATAATCTGCTCGTATAATCCAATCTTCATAGGTGTTTAGTTATATGAGACAATACAATATCGCAAACATTCAGCATTCCGTGCAGATTTCTGGGCAACCAGCCACTTGGTGTTATCACGTCATAACCTTGTCTGTCCATGTCGTTATTTTTTTTAAGTACGGCAAAAATACAAATTATCGGAAAGAAATGCAAAAGAAATCGTGTTTTTTTGTTTTTCGGCTACGCTCCTAGTTGCATGATGCAGGAAGATAATGTGGTAATTTGGGGTAACGATTTGTTACTCCATCCTTGTTGCGGGGTGATTCAAAAATTGGGATTTTGGGATTATGGGAAGTTTGGATTTCATCTT
>CADBSN010000178.1 GCA_902797255.1 uncultured Bacteroidales bacterium
TCAGTAGCCGAGAACCACCACTTGCTGTGTTCCTCGTCCCAGACTGCACGTACTTCGCGGTCGTTGAAAAAGCGGATTGATTTCTTATCCATCTCCGTTATTGGTTCTCTTTCGATTGCAAAAATACATAATATTTTCCGTTCCACAAAATTTTTGGCGATATTTTTTTGTGAACGTTGTCATCATTGTCATGGTCATTAGTTGTCATTAAGGATTTTGGATTGTTTTTCATTCCATAAAAGATATATTAAATAAAATTTAATATATCTTTTATGAGCGTTTTTGGGATTTCAAAACTCTTAATGACAATTGACAATTAATGACAATGACAACGCATTATTAGTTTACCTGATTGCCAGCTTTCTGCCGAGCCTATTCAACAAAAACAAGGGTTAAGAGAGAATTATTCAACTTCTGCCAGGGATAAGAATTAAGGTACCAAACAAGCATTCAACCTATGGCAGGGTTAAAGTAAAAATCATTCAACTTTTTCTAGGGAAGCACATTCTAGAGAATGTGTCATGAGTGTCATGTCACGAGTGTCATCAAGAAAAATGGAAGGGGATTCCTCTTCATAAAAGAATATATAATATTTTATATTATATATTCTTTTATGAGCATCTATCACACCCGAAATCGTTAATGACACTCATGACATGACACTCGTGACACGCTTACGTTTTTAAGTTAAAAGAGTTAAGGATTTATTCGTGGACCGCAATTTCGATGTTATATCTTGTCATCGTGGTATTTAAGCATGATTTTTGCAGCCCCTAGGGGTAACAAAATTTCCCCTTAGGGGGAACAAACACAGACCCAAAGACCCCCTCTACCCCCCCCCCTCTCTAGGGGGAGGATAAAAAGAGGTTACAACTTAACAATTCATTAACTAAGCTGTAAGCCGTACGAAGTAAACGGAGTTAACGAAGTTAGCGGCCTTACGGCCTCGAAGTTACCGCCCAGAGCAATGCTCTTCGCTCCGACGAAACCATAGGATGCATACATCAGCATTCATTTGTCGAGCCGAAGGCAATAACTCCGAACGCAGTGATAACTTCAATAACTTCGAGCGAAGCGATAACTCCCAAATATTAACAAATCATTAACTAAACAGTAAACAAAAACAGGAGCGATGATCGCCCCTGTTTTGTTATACTTGAAACATTCGTAAGTAAACTTCCATTTCTGTTATTTACCCTCGTACCATTTCTGAAGGATGTAGAAGGCTTTCTTCTTCTCGCCCTTGTCGGAGAAGAGACCCTTGCGGTTGTAGTAGTCCTGCACATCAGGCAGCACACGACGTGGTGAGCGGAAGTCTTTCAGAATCCATGGGGTAGTGCCTGAAAGTCCCTCAATCTTGTCGAGCATGGCGGTGTTTTCGATATAGAGGTTCTCCTGGAACTCTTCTGTCCAACGTTGGTTCTTGGCTCCGTGATAGCCTGCCTTGGCTCCACCACCGAACTCGCTTACGATGACGGGTTTCTCGTATGGGATTTCCCACTCCATCTTGGGTGCGTCGTTCACATCACGATACCATCCGATATACTGATTGAAGCTGACCACATCGACCCATTTGTTCATGTTGTCCTGCAGACGGTTCTTATAATTGGAAGCTCCTGTCACCTCCATCGCCATTGAGATGAGACGGGTAGCATCGACGGTGCGGGCATACTGTGCCAGATTGCCGAGGAATTGATCGCGCTCGTTGCTATGCGGAGTCTCGTTTGCGATACTCCAGATGATGATATTGGCACGGTTCTGATCGCGGCGAATCATGTCGGTCAGCTGTCGGCGAGCATTCTCGTAGGTGGCGTTGTTCTTCCAGTCGATGGTCCAGTACACAGGAATCTCGCTCCATAGCAGCAGACCCATACGCTCGGCCAGACGGACAGCATACTCGTTGTGGGGATAGTGGGCCAGACGGATGAAGTTGCATCCCAGTTCCTTGGCCCAGCCGAACAACTCACGAGCATCGGCCTCACAGTTGGCACGACCGCCTCCATGAGCTTTCTCTTCGTGCATGCTGATACCTTTGAGGAAGATGGGCTGTCCGTTCAGCAGAATCTGCTTGCCACGGGTTTCGATGGTGCGGAATCCGACTTCATCAGCGAGGGTTTCACCGTTCAGGGCGAGTTCCATCTTGTAGAGTTTCGGATTGGTTGGCGACCACAACTGGAGTGTCTTGCTGCTGACTTTCAGCGTGGTTGCTGCACGTCCTTCTGCATCGGTGGTGAGGACTTGCTTGAGTTTCAGTTCAGGGATGTTGAGGGTGATGGCCTCACCTGCTTTCTTGTCGTTGAGTTGAACTGAGAACGAGATGGTGCGCTGCTTGGCTTTTGCATCGGCCTTCTCTAATTCTATCTTGTAGTTCTCGATATAAATTGGCGCTACATCTACCAGCAATACGTCGCGAGTGATACCGCCATAGTTCCACCAGTCGAAAATCAAGGTTGGAATGTTACTGACCTGACGTTTGTTGTCTACCTTCACGATGACGAAGTTCTCGCCTGCTTTCAGATGTGCGGTCACATCAAAGCAGAAGGGGGTGAAGCCTCCGACATGACGACCCTCACGCTCGCCGTTCACATAGACAATCGCTTCGTAGTTCACAGCACCGAAATAGAGTAGCTTGCGCTTACCTTCGCTCAGCTCAGAACTGTTGAGATTGAATTTTTTGTAAAACCAGACCGTTCCTTCATAGAAAAACAGACGATCGTCCTGCGTGTTCCAGTCACCTGGCACTTTCATGGTGGGCGACTTGTCGAAGTCGTATTCAATCAAGTCTTCCGGACGTTGGGGTTTGGCATTGCGGAAGAATCCCCACTGAGTGGGGTTCATGCGGTAGTCGTAGTACCCTTCTTCCTGAACATCCACAATGTAGTTCCAGTTTCCATTGAGTGAAGTAGTCTTGCGAGCCATAACATTTCCGATTTGGTTCACTTCCTTGGCGCTTCCTTGCAGACAGAATGCTGCCAGTAGCAATAGCGTTGTTAATTGTTTTTTCATATCGATTGTTTTTTGATAGTTATTCTCGTTTGTGCAAAGGTAGAAAAAAAGTTTTATAGCTGAATGGTTTAACTGTGTAAAAGTGAATAATTCGGTACAATCTTCCCTCAAAAACAATCGATTATGCAATTTATTGTTTAAAGTTTAATGACTCTCGACTCTTGACTCTTGCCTCTCGACCCTTGCCCCTCGACCCTTGCCCCTCGACTCTTGACTCTCGACTTTTAAACCTTTAGTTTGATTCTTGGTCATAACAACAAACAATAAGTGCAATTTTTAATGGATAAATGTATGACTCATTTGACACGCCTGTTGATGGGCGTTATGATGCTGACTGTCGGAATAGAGATGGTGTCGGCTGCGAAGAAAGAGAAAGTAACAATCGTCTATTCGGGTAATACCGTAAAGGTGAACCAACCCAAAAACAAGAACATACAGATTCAGCACAACGGCGCCAAGGTTGTTGTGCAAAGCGACGTGACGGATCAGGAGGTGGAATATGTGCTCAAGGGCAAATCGACTGATGGTAGTTTTGAACTGAATGGGGTGTATAAGGCTACCGTTACCCTCGATGGTGTTGACCTGAAGACGCAGGAAGGGTCGGCCATCAACCTGAAATGTGGTAAGCGGATGAAGCTGAACCTCACGAAAGGAACTACGAACTCATTGGTGGATGGTGTGGACACCTTACATAAAGCGTGTATATACACGAAGGGGCATCTGGAGATAGGAGGTGAGGGCCGGCTGACTCTGACCGCTAATTCGAAGAATGCAATTGCAGCTAAGGAATATGTGGAAATCCAGTCGACAACTGGAAAAATAGCCATTTCATCGGCAACAGGAAACGGAATCAGTAGTGGGGCGAACTTAACGATTAACGGAGGTACGATCGACATTAACCTCTCCAGTGTGGACAAGAAAGCGTTGAAGTGCGACTCGACCTTAACCATTAACGGGGGAAGCATCCGTGCTTCGCTGACAGGTGATGGTGGAAAGGGTGTGAAATGTGGGGGCGATGTGGTCATCAACGGTGGTTCGATAGATATAGAGACTTCTGGAAACTATGTGAGCGAACGAGCTTTTGGCTTTGGTGGCTTTGGTGGTGGTATGCCTGACTTCGGGGAAGGTGAAATGCCCGACTTCGGTGGATTCGGCGGTTTCCCAGGAATGGGAGCTATGCCAGA
>CADBSN010000179.1 GCA_902797255.1 uncultured Bacteroidales bacterium
AGGCAGTTTCTTGGTGAACTTCACGTTCTTGAAGCTCAGCCAGTGGATGTCGTTGTTTTCTGCAACATGGAACTGAATCTTCAGTACGCTATCCTCAGCAACGACGCCGGTAGCGGTCACTTCCTTGATGAAGAAACGCTCTGCATCGCAGTCAAACTGCTCGCCATCGCATACGTCAATACTATCGCCATCGTTAACCTGCAGGGTTACGCCCTTGGCTGACGCTGCAGCCTTGTCGGCGGGTGCAACACGTACCCATGCGGTTACATCATATTTGCCAGGCTCCAGACAATTCATTGTAGCGGTCAGGGTCTTAGCGGGAAGTGGGTTGCCGAAGTACTCGAAGAACGGAACCTTGAAGTTAGAACCGTCGTTGTCACCTTCTGTGCTCCATGTGTTGATGTAGTAGGCTGCATCCTGGAAATCGGGATTGGTATCCCATGCAGAGAGCAGGAAGTTGTCAACGGTCACATTGGCGCGCCATCCTGTTACGAGGAAGGGATCCTGCAGTGCAGTAGCCTCGGCTCTTGTGATGGTGCCGTCGTTATACTTCACCACCCACTGGTCGTAGTATTCGTTCTTAGCCTCAGCAGTATAAACGTTTGTAGCGTCGATGAGTTCCTTCATGTTGGCCAGTTTAACCTTAGCGTCAAGAGAAACCTCCCCCTTCTCGATAGCAGCCTTCAAAGTTGCAATGGCATTATTGATAGCCTCGGCGCCAGATACAGAAGCGGTAGCGGTAATAGCATCACTGAGAACATTCTTAACGCTTTCTACTTCTATGTCGTCATTGTTCAGGCTGATGGCCTTTTCACGCAAGGTTTCAAGTTCCTGGAGTAACTCATCCTTCACATCCAGAACGAAGTCCTTTGTGACGCTACCCTCAGCAAATGTAATCTCTGCGGTAGCAGTCTTGTAGTCCTCAGAAGCAACAACCGTAGCGGTGTAGGTGCGACCAGTCTGAATCACGTTGATGCTATAAGCACCCTCGGCATCAGTCTTGCCAGTGTACTGCACATTGTCGCCATCGGTACTAACCAGTGTCACGGTAGCATTCTCAATAGCAGCGCCCTCGGTGTTCTTTACAGTACCAGAGATAGTAGTTGCTTCGGCTATCAATGCAAAATGCACGGCAGCAGGAGTTATCTTACCCCAGCTACTGCTCAATGTGGCAGCATCCTGTCTGCGAGCATAGCAGAAATCGCTTGAGAGAGTAGACTTCTCAAAGTATGCAGCCTTATAGCCATCTACGTATGAGTGCATGTAGATGCAGAGTGACTTGCCTGCCTCGTAAACCAGAGGCTCGCTGAAGTTAAGCACTAACATGTCGCCCAGTTCAGAAGAAGAGCCAACCATTGTCCAGGTGTGGTCTTCGTCAACCAACATGGTCATACCATTGGCGGTAGCAGCATAAGGATAGTTTATTGCAGGCTGGGCCAGCGTCTGATCGTCAGTCCACTTGTAATAAACCTGGAATGAAGTTGTCTGATCCTCAGTTGTCTTGTATCCCTTATAAGTGATAGAACTGATCTTGCTGCCATTAGTCAAGCCAATGCCTGCCAGTGTTTCTGCATTGTAGAGTGTGATAGACTCACTGTTCTTGTAGTTCAAGTTGAGGGGTACGTCTCCAGTTGTTCCATTGCCAGCCATGTCAGCATTGCTGCTTGCTACTTCCTCTGCAAATACGACGTCTACAGGAGCGGTCTTTACGCTGAACTCACCAGCCTTCACCTCTATATATACGGGGAAAGTGCCAGCTTTAGGATAACGGAATGAAGCTGCAACCTTTGTTCCTGCATCATCCAACTTATGACTCATGGGGATTGCTACGGTCTCACCAGTAGCCACAGCCTCGTTGTTGACGTAAACGGTCATCGTGTAACTATCGGCAGTCTCATTCTGCAAACCGAGGTTCACCAGGTTAACACTGGCTGTATACACATTATTAGCCATGCCATTGGTGGGAATACTACTAACGGCAATCTTCAAATCGTGATCCACGGCAGCGGGAGCCAGACCATAAATCTCGTCTACGTAAGGACGTTTACTAATCTCGAAGCCGAAGAAATAGTCACCAGCCTCTGGAACGACAACCTCGTAGGTCTTGTAATCTGTTGTCATCGGATTCTCAGCATCTTCTCCGCTAACGCTGAATATTTTTTCACGCGTAGTGCCTTCCTCGGTATTCAACAATTCCTCGCGAGTGGCAGCGATATAGACAGTAACTTTACCCTCTGACCATGAAGAACTGTAGAGCTTCGCATCGAACAGTAATTTCTCACCAGCGGCGGCCGTCAATTTCGGTGTAATGAAAATGTTATCGATAGTGCTGCTTGAAGTGATGTAATAGTTGGGCTCATTATAGGTTCCACCGTTGGTCTTTTCGATATTCTTCTGATAGACAGTACCTGCAGGCCATTGGTTGCTCTCTGTGCCGAAGTTAGCATAGAACTTCGTAGGATCGAGCTTGGTTCCGCCCAGAGCCAGCGTGAAGGTCTTTTCTGTACCTGTACCATCCAGATAAGTGATAACCATATCACCTTTATATGTGCCTGCCTGTGTTGCTGAGAACGTAATCTCTACAGCCTGTGCAGCAGCGCTCATATCGGTCTCATCGAATGCAACAACTGTGAATTCGCCAGCGGGAGTAGCGGTGAAGCCCTCTGGAGCCACGATGCTCTTCACGGTCAGAGGAGCAGCCCCCCAGTTATACACGTAGAAGGTCTTCTTGTCTGCTGTGTTTGTCTTGCCAAATGAAACAGGAGTGGTGTAGTCTGATGGCTCATACCACTTGCTTGTAGGCATACTGCTGACGAAGTGGAAGATGGGCTCGTTAGTCACGGTGAGGTCGAAACCTTCTGTCTCAAACGTCGTACCGTCGGTGAACTCAAACACAATCTTCGTACCTTCATATTTCGTGGTACTCTCTACCTGAGGTGTCCAGTTGAAGGTGAAGGTCTTGTAACTGGTTGCGTTTGCGGTCAAATCAGAAGCCGTACCTTCTGCCAAAACCGTTTCGCCACATACATATTTTACAGTGTAGTTGCCTGCAACTTCGTTGGTCAGAGGAATAATGTCTATAGTGGGTTTAGACTGTGATGTGCCACTCTTGATAGAAGCATCGGGCCAGTTCACGCTCTTGATATAGAGGTCGTGAGCCACGTCAACCTTGGTCAAACCAATGATGTTGTCAATACGGACACCATAGATGGCGAATGCTACGTAATAATCGCCTTCTTCATCGAACGTGATCTCCTTTGTCTGGAATTCAGAAGTCAACTCTTCTGCAGTTGCGGAGAACTTAGGCTCACCCCATGTCTTACGATCGGTAGAAATGTAAACCTTCAAGTTATATTTCTTATCACTTGATTCGTCTTTACGTATGTCGAATGTCATCTTGTCACCTGCATTAGCGTGCAGTTTCGGAGTGATGAACTTATTGTTGGCATTTGCATAACCGTCTGAGGTGTATGAATACAGGTAGTAGTTATACAAGCCCGCGTCATAAGTATGATCGTAACGGATACCGTTTTCGGCAACAGTACCATCTGCGAAAATGATGCTTTCCTTAGTGTTGTCGAAATCTGCAAACCATGTGTTTGCAGCTAAAATGCTACCAGAGAACCCCAGGGTATAGGTCTGCTCAGCATCATTCTTGTCGAGATAGGTAATGACAAGATTGTCAGAGAAGTTTCCTTTCACATCAGCGGGCAGCGTGATATTCAGAGGAAGTGATGTGTATTTGGCAATCGTATAACCCTCGTTAGGAATCTCAGGCATGTTGTCTGAAATAAAGCCTTCAGGCAGGGTGATATTCTTAATGACAAGCGGAGCAGTACCATCGTTACGAATCTCGAATTTGCGTGTTGTAGCCTCGCTAATCAGACCATAGGCCTGTGTACTGTTGAGGCTGTAAGTAGATGTGCTTTCTGCAACACGGAAGATGAACTTCGGTTCGTAGGCCTTATAGTGTGACTGTGCACGCTGGATAATGGAACCTTGCAGGTCTTCCTTCAGGTCCATATTAATATAGGTGAAGCTGTTTGGCCAGATGCTGGTCTCTACCTCACCTGCAACCTCAAACGGCTCCGATTTATCATCAATAGCCAGGTCCTGAGGTACGGGAACGGTGAAGTAAACCTCGTTGGTCTTGCGGTTGAATACCGATATGCTGTAGCCTGTCAGACCCTGTGTCAGATCAACCTCGCCATTATTTCTCACGGAAACCATGTAGCTAACCTTTACTTTTCCGTTAGCCTGCTGGTCCCAGTAGATTGTTCCTGTAGTTGCCGATGGCTCTGCAGAGATAATCGTGATGCTCTTCTCGGGTTCTACAACTGCGTTGGTAGCTGAGAAATTGTCCAAATATACATACTGAGCGCGGATACCAATGCGCTGTGGTGTCTCTACTTTATAGGTCACTGCTTTCCACGCGTCTGACTCAAACGTCTTTACTTCATGTAGCTTGGTGTTCTTTTCAGTTCCCTCTTCATTCAGACTCCAGAATTCTACGAATGGTGTTCCGTAGGAATTCTTCTTGGCATAAATAGTAATATCGCCGCTCACAACAGGCGTGACGAGCATGTCGTAAGTGACTTCGTTGTCTTGATTGTCGCCAGCACGCTGTTCGGCAGCATACAAGGCTCCAGTGCCGTTAATACCGGTCTCGGCACCGTATGAATAGGTCATCCAATAGTCGAAATAACCATCGTTATAACGGTGTACGATGTGCTTCCAGTTTGAAGCAACCTTGAAGTCATGACTACTGGTCGTGATAGCTGTGTTGAAGTCTACAGTATAAGGGTCTGCAAACACCGTTCCACACAACATCGCCAATAGCGTGAGCAATGAGAAACGTATAGTTTTATTCATTTGGTTTTTACTTATTTTAAAAGTGGATGCGCCAAGCAAATTGACGCATCCCCAATGTTATTATAGTGTTTTTAGAAATCCTCTTCATCATCGCCCCATCCGTTATAACCGAAAGGACGACTGTCAGCGGGTTCTTCTGTTTCATCTGAATCAAATGGAGGCAAAGAGTTATTGGTATTACTACCTCCACTTACCACTAGCAGAAGACTATCAGTCTCAAAGTTGACCAGTCCATTCTGAGGTGCTATATATTTCTTTTTCATATCATTTTTGTTTTTTGCAATTCAATATTGTCACCTTTAAGGGTTTCCTTATCCTCACTTAATCACAACCTTTTTGCCGTTGATGATATAAATACCTTTCTTCAGCTGGTTGTTGATCTTCTGACCAGAGAGACTGTAAACATTCTCCTGCTGGGTGTTCATCTTGGCACCTGTGATAGCGGTTGCTTCATTATCAACGAGGATTCCGTCAACAAACAGGCTCACACGTGATGTGGCTGTACCCTTCAGTTTCAAATAAGCACGGTATGCATTGATAGCGTTGCCGCCCTTTGCATTCTTAAACAGACCTCCGCTCAGGATATAGTCGCCAGCATCAGCCGTTGTGTCTGTGAAGGTTCCAACGAAGTCGAATACGTTGCCTTCGGCATTGTTTACAGTGAAGTTAACTGCTTTGCTGGTGAATACAGGAGCAGATGCAGGAGCTGTCTCCAGATAGAGCAGGAATGGAACACCTGCGTCAACTGTTGTGGCTTTAGCAAATTCTACGTGTACGTTGTC
This sequence comes from uncultured Bacteroidales bacterium, assembly GCA_902797255.1. Taxonomy (GTDB): domain Bacteria; phylum Bacteroidota; class Bacteroidia; order Bacteroidales; family Bacteroidaceae; genus Colivivens. The sequence goes on from CADBSN010000179.1 coordinate 5,655, forward strand.
GCCATTCTGTTCGTCGCCGGCGAATGTGGCCACCTCAGCGTCAGCACCAAAAGCGTTTGCGATATCATTGGCAGTGAGGGCGATAGGCAGAACGATTGCGTTCCAACCGGCCTTCAGCGTACGAGCAACGGTAACATCAGCCTTACCCTTATAGCTGCTAACCTCAGTCTCGCTATTGTTCAGTGTCAGCTCAGGATAGAACTTAATGTCCAGTATCTGGCTTGAGCCGTCAAGACTATAGTCGAACTGCTGGTCCTCATAATTCTCTGCTTCAACGGTAACGGTGAAGTCGAGACCTGCCTGAATCACATTGATACTGTAAGCACCCTCTGCGTCGGTAGTACTAGAGTACTCAACGCCGTTAGCTGCCTTCAGCGTAATTGTAGCACCGGCAATAGCATCATCAGCAGATGTCTTAACGGTACCAGAGAGGATAGCGGATTCTGTTGCCAGAGTGACGTAGAGAAGTGGGTTTGCCTTCATGCTAGAGTTGTTGCTCCACTTCATATTCTGGTAGTTGTTGTCATAATCGAATGGAAGGCTAATCCATTTTCCATTACCACCGCCTTCGAAATAGATACGAATGTCAGAGGTTCCGTCGTAGATAATTGGCTCAGAGAGGTTGATGGGCACCTCAAGTACGTTGCCATTTTCAGCGGCAATAGTGCCATCGAAAACGGTCACTTCTTTCATGGTTGACTTATCGGGGCTGTTTGGCGTGATGTCACCAGTAGAAAGACCTACCCATGCAGTCAGAGAGCTTTCAATCGTTTTTGTGGTTGTGGGAGTTGCCCTGAAGGCCAATTTGTTAATCTTTGATCCGGCAATGATGCCAAAGGCATTCAGCTGAGCAGCGGTATAAAGAATATCAGATGTTCTAGCCTGTTCGAAATTATAGAAGTCGATGATAGCATTGCTTGTATTGTTGCCAGATTTATTACCAACAGCGATGGCGTCAGCAACGGCCACTTCCTCAGTAAATGTAACGTCAACAGGTTCTGTAGCCACGCTATAGTCACCAGCCTTCACTTCCAGATAGACGGGGAATGTGCCAGTCTTTGGATAGCGGAAGGTGACAAGCAGTTGCGTGCCGTCATCGCTCAGCTTGTGGTTCATGGGAACAGCAACAGCAGAACCAGTGCCTGCAATCTTGCCATCTACGTATGCAGTAACGGTGTAGCTGTCGGCAATTTCGTCGGCCAGACCGAAGTTCTGCAGGTTGATGGTAGCGGTAGATGCCACGTTCTGCATAGCCTCTGTAGGAATATTGCTTGAAGCAATCTTCCAGTCATGAGCCACAGCGACGGGAGTCAAACCGTATATATCATCAACGCGTGCTTCATTCAGCTCAAATGCAACATAATAATCACCTGCAGTTGCAAACTTGTAATCGAATGTAGCTTTTGAAGTGTTCTCGCTCTTGCTTAGTGCAATCTCTGTGACGGGTTCTCCCCATGTCTCTCTATCTGAAGAAATATACACTTTTACAGTACCATCATAGCTGTTGTTACGAGTAGATGCATCAAATTGCAATACTTCACCATCTGTAGCCGTCAACTTGGGTGTAATGAAGAGATTATTTGTTGAGCTTGAAGACAGCAATCCGTAGTCGCCAGTGCCAATGTATGAAATGCTAACATTGTTCTGATATATCGTACCAGCAGGCCACTCCTGATCGTCGAAGTTAGCATAGAACTTCGAGGGATCGAGCATCGTACCATTAATGGGCAGGGTGAAGGTCTTGTCACAGCTGTAGGTAATAATCATGTCTCCGCTATAGGTGTTGGCCTCTGTAGCAGAGAAAGAGATGGCGATTGACTGACATGCTGCTTCAATGCCGCTATTCTCGCCGTTGAAAGCTGCTACGGTAAGTGGGAATTCTGTTGTAGTAGAGAAACCCTCGGGCAGAGCAATGCTGTTAATTGTCAATGGAGCAGAACCCCAGTTGAAGATAATGAATGACTGTTCCTTTGCTTTATTAACCTTACCGTAAGTAATCGGAGCAGTACGGTCTGTAGGCTCATACCATTTGCTGCTTGGCTTATCGTTCAGGAAATGGAAGATGGCTTCGTTAGTTACGGTGAGGTCGAAACCTTCTGTCTCAAATTTCGTACCATCAGTGAACTCGAACACAATCTTAGAGCCGGGGAATGTTGTTGTGGTCTCAACAGTAGGTGTGAATGAAGCGGTGAAGCTCGTAGTACTGCTTGGACTGGCTGTCAGAGCCTTAGAGTCGATATTCACAACATTCTCTCCGTAGATATATTTCACGGTGTAGTTTCCTGCAAACTCGTCGGTCAATGGGATGATATCAACGCTGGGCTTAATCTGTGATGAGCCACTCTTGATAGAAGCATCAGGCCAAGAGACGCTCTTAATATAGAGGTCGTGGGCCACGTCAACCTTTGTCAAACCAATAATATTGTCAATCTTAAACTCACCATAGAGGGCAAAAGCCACGTAGTAGTCGCCCTCAGTATCGAAGGTGATAGCCTTGTTTACCCAGTCAGAAGAACCAATAGCCTCTGCGCCTTCAGTCTCACCATAGGTAAAGGTGGCTACAGGCTCGCCCCAGGTCTTGCGATCGGTAGAAACATAAACCTTAGCGTAATAAGAGTCACCGTATGCACCCTTCACATCGAAGGTCAGCTGCTCACCAGCGGCGGCGTGCAGCTTGGGAGTAATGAACTTGTTGTTCTCTGTGGCATAACTGCTCTGTGTACGTCCCTTCAGGGAAATATCATACTTTCCAGAATTATAGTTGTAGTCGCTGTTGATACCACCTTCTGCAATAGAGCCTGCGGGATAAACAGGTGTGTTGGACGTATTATTGAAGTCAACAGTCCAGGTGTTGGCTCCAATTACGGTTGTACTAAATGCCAGTGTATAGGTTTGTTCTGCATTGTCCTTGTCAAGGTAAACAATTGTGAGTGTTCCTGCAATTTTTCCTAAGCTTGTAGCATCTTGTGTAATGTTGAATGTTTGCTTATCGCCTTTTGCAATTGTCAGACCTTCTGTAGGAATTGCTGGGATATTGTCAGAGGTGAAGCCCTCGGGCAATTCGATGCTCTTAATGGTCAGAGGAGCGATTCCAGTGTTGCTAATCTCAAAACTCTTTGTCTTGCTCTCTCTGATAGCCCCCCATGCTTCGACAGTTGTGATACTGCTAGATGCATCGCTCCCTGCCTCGCGAAATACGAATTTTGGTTCGTATGCGATATAATGCGATTGTGCACGCTGAATAGATGTACCCATAAGATTCTCTTGCAAATCCATATGGATATAGGTGTATGAATTTTCCCAAGATGAGGCGGGTATCTCAACCTGAACATCGAACGGATCAGAGGTCTCGCCAATAGCCAAGTCCTGAGGGACGTTAGTAGTAACAAGAGCTTTTCCTGTTGTTCTGTTTATAATTGATACGCTATAGTTGGCATCGCCTGCCTTAAGGTCTACCTCACCGTTATTCTTGACGGTTACGGTGTATTTCACCAGAACATTCTTATTGGGTTGCTGTTCCCAATTGATTGTTCCATTTGTTGCAGATGGTTCTGCAGAAACAATAGTTATTTTGCTCTCAGGTAATAATGTAACTTCATCTGCGACGAAATTGTCCATATATACTTGTGAAGCACGAATACCAATACGTGTGTTGGCATCTACCGTCATTGTGATGGTTGAATATGCCGTTTCATTAAGGTCCTCTATGCCTGTAGCCTGAATCTCTTCACCGCGGGTGAATGATCCTGCATTGCCTGTGACATGATAGAATTGTATATAGCCATTGTTATTGTCTTTCTTGACATCGAGTTTCACCGTACCAGAAACTATAGGTGTGATAATTAAGTCGTATGTCTCTACACCTGAAGCTTCCTGCATATAGTTGTACTGCTTCTGCTGGTTTGCAAGAAGTGCACCAGAACCACCAACGCCACCTGTAGCTGAATAGCTATATGACATGTGGTTGTCGTAACTTGCGTCATAATCAACAAGATGTCCCCAGTTAGAACCTACGGAGAAACCATTATAACTTGTTGAAATAGTAGAGTTGAATTTGAACTTATAACTATTGTCAGGGGTTATACTCTTAACCGTAGCCTTCCAACCACTTGTAGATTTCGCGTATTTCCAAAACAGTCCGACAGCGAGAGAACCATCAGGATCCGTTGACAGGTATTCTAAGTTTGAATAACTGTTCCCGTCTAACTTATCGATTACATCACCGGATGGCAAGCTTATGGTTGTTGTTACATCACTGGTTCTTGTTGCATAGGTGAAGGAATTGTCTTTATCAGGCGTCCCGTTGTAAATCCATACCTGTGCAGGAAAACTGGAACCGTCATTCCTTACGTCAAATTGCTCAAAAGTAATCGATATGATTTTTCCTGTTTCTGCAGGTTTGAATACTGTCAAGGACTGAGCGTTGTCTGACGAACTAGAGTATCCGCCCGTTCCTTTGGAGTCATAGAACGTAATTGTCTCATCTGAAGCAACTTCAATGATTTGTTTGCCGAATTGAAGTTGATTCACATCTCTGTCTGCCCATGCTGGGCTGAGTCCCAAAAACATGGCAAAGAGCGTTAGTAAGAATCTTACCTTTTTCATACGCAAAAATATTAGTTAATTAATAAAGTTATTATCTGATTATTGTCTTTTTCCCGTTAACGATATAGAGACCTGGTTTCAGGTTCTTTGTTTCCACACGACGGCCGTCGAGTGTATAGCAGCCAGTATGCTTCGTCACAACAGAGGGCTGAACGGTCTCAATACCGGTGAGGCTACTTATTGCTGCTGAGTTGGCATTGATGATATCCATGTCAAGCAGGTTGTCACTGGTCACGGCATCCACCTTCTTTGTCAGCAGACCCACCACCTTGATATTATCCGCATTCCATCCTGCATCCAGCGTGAACTCATAGTCGCTCTCGTATTTGTCGTTATTGCTGGTGATAGCATCACCGATAGGTGAGGTGACGTATGCACGGAGCACGTTGTTATGCACGTAGTTCTGATTTGTCGTGGTGCGTCCAAGGGCGTTGACCGCCAACTGGCGACTCCTCACCTTATCCTCAGTAATCATCAGTGTCAGGGCTACGTCGCCATAGATAGCCTTTGCCTCGGGCAGCATGTCGCCTGTAGCCTTGATGCCGACCTTGCGTGTGGCTGCGTCATAGCTCAGCTGCAGGTCGATAGAAGCAAACGAGGGTGTTTCGAAGTCCTGCATCAGCATGTCGCTCAGGATGCCTGCACAGAACTCAGCCCCAATAGATGGCAGGTAGTCGTTCATGTCGTAGGCAATATGCTCCTCGCCAGGGAAGAACGATCGGTTGATGGTAAATGCGGGATGCGTATAGGCATACAACTCATGCAGATAGGCTGCAGAGGCCAGTGCCAGCGGTGTCTTCGGCTTGTGTACGTTGACTGTGATCAGCGCATCTGTGCTGTCGGCCACCAGTTTTATCATGTCATTCAGATAAGGTGTGATGGCTGATGTCTGGTCGGTATAGACCTCCAGATAAGCCTTCTCGCGCAATAGCTTGTTGCGATATACGGCAAAGCTGGCCGTCATCATGTCGTTCTTTGACTTCTCCGACAGTGTCTCACCTTCTATATCGCCCACAAAGACCTTCAGCGTGTGCAGACCGGTCGCGATGTCATTGGGCAGTTTCAATGAGAACTTCCAGTCAGCCTGCGCACCAGAGTACAGACTGTCTGTCAGGTTGCTCACCACTGGCGTGTTATCATCCAACTGATAGCACAACTGGTAATGCTTGATGCCCTTGCGACCCACGTTAGAGAAATTAATCATCGCATCGATATTCTCGCCTGACTCCTTGTATTTGAAACCTGTGTCAAACCAAGTAATGTCAAGGTCGTAAAGGGGCAGTGAAGTGACATCAACGATGAGCTGCACGCACAAACGTCCTAACTGACTAAGCGAGTAGAGGCCTGTGCCCTGACCGAAGTCGCCATAGGCATAAAAGGCACCATCCATATCTTCACCAAAACCACAGAGACCACCCGCATCGGCAGCAACCATATCGGCTGTCTCGTTATAGTCGAAACCGAAGAACAGGGTCTCGTCACCCTTGATCTCGTAGCCGCCGTTGTTGAAGAAAATGTTGTTCCAACCGGTGTAGACACGCTGCTTCTGTGCGCAGAGGGTATCCAACTTGTTGTTGACCTGATAGACGAACGTATTGGTGCGTCCCAGGTCCAGTGCGGCAGCTAAGCGGATACCCACAATCTTGCAGCCGGCATAACTGGAAAGGATCTGGGGTGTCATCACGGCCCCCACAGTATAAGTACCTGCAGCGCCGAAAGCACCACCGCTCACGGTGATGCTATCGGTCTTGATATAGCCCAGCAGACGCTGATTCTCAGACAGTCCCTGAGCCAGTGATGTGATAGATGTCACGGCCATCAGTGCCGTGAGGAATATATGACGTAGTTTCATGTTGCTTACTTGCGGATTTTAATGGTTTTACCGTTGCGTTTTACGAGGTAGATACCTGCAGGCACAGACTCCAGCTTATCACCCATATAGACACCCGACAGGCTATAGACGGCTGTGGGCATCGTGGTGTTGAGGATAGTCTGACCGATACTGGTTTTAGTATCAAAGACATAAGTGGCAATCTCTGACTCGCCCGACTGATAGATAGCCTTGATACCCACGGTGTGGGTGCCGGCCGACAGTGCAGGGAGTATGAATGAGGGCGTCTGGCTCTCGCCAATCTTCACGCCGTCAACCAAAATGTCATAGCGTACCACGTTACCGTAATCTACTACCTCGCCCTCGCCATTCTCAGGACCAACGGTGAAGTCGTCTATCTGACAGAGGAACGTGTCGTAAGAGACGTAGTGGATACCGATGCGTACTGACATGCCTGCATACTGGCTCAGGTCTATCTGGTAGAGATTCCACTGAGTGGCAGGAATATTCTCTGCAATGCTGACCTTGACGAAGTCATCGGGATTGTCGCTTCCCTCAGATACCCAGAACTCCAGAGTCTCAGGATAGGTAGAGTCGTAAGATTTTGCCTTCAGTGTAAGGTTATAGTTCTCGTGAATGTCAATGACGGGCGAGATCAACCAGTCGTCGGCCTTTGCTCTCTGTGGTGAGAAGAAAATCATCGTCTTATTTCCTGTAGGAGCGCCGATGGCTTTGTCGGTAGGCATCATGGCTGGAGAGGTGCTCCAGGGGTTGAATACCATGGGAGCAATAGCCGTTGGCTTGGTGGCTGTGCCCGAGCCGGGGAACGAGATGATATTTGTCTGCGAGCCTAAAGCGATGGGATAGACGGGGGCCTCGTCAAGGTCAATGCTCTTCCATGCGCCAAAGGTGCCGGTGGCAAAGTCGTCATAGGCCTCAAAACTGTCGCTGAAAATCAGTTCCTGGTTCCAGCGCAGTGTGCTGGTGGCGTCACCGTTGGGCTTTACCGTGATATTGTAAGGCATCATCAGGTAGTCGTTCAGCGTGATGTTAATCGTTGTATTGCCGTTGACGATGAGTCTCTTCATCATGGCTTTGAAAGCCCCTTCATCCATAGTGACCACATATTGTCCGTTGGGCAGTGATACCATTTCCACTTTGCCGTCAACGACGGTCAGGTCGTATGATGTCATGGTGGCGATGTTCGTCAGTTTCAGGTGCTGACCGTTGGCCGTCAACTTACTGTTTGCTGTGACGTTCAGCACCACGTGCGAGTAGTTCTCCGAGGGGATATTGGCCTCTATGGTTGTCGTGGCGCTCTGTGCTTTCAGGTAGGTAGCCTGAATGCCGATGGTATGCTGACCATTGGCAATATCTCTCAACACATAACTACAGTCGGTGGTGGTGGCTACCAACTGGCCGTCCAGATAGATGTTAAACTGTTCGTTGGGAATGGCTGAGGCTTTCTGACTCATGCCTACAAACACATTATCTACCATCAGCATGAATGAGCCATAGTTGTTGTAATGGCTGATATAACGGATGGCAAACTTCACCTGTTTGCCTTCATAGGCTTTCAGGTCGTAGGTATATTCTTTCCAACCGGTATAGTCGGCTGTCTCGTAGTTGTCCTGATCCAGACGGACGAAATCCGACTGTGTGGGGTTATCCGTCTTCGTAGTGACATATACCATGAAACGTTCGGGATAGCGGTCGGCAGCTTTGGCATAGAACGAGAGCACATTCTCCGTGCCTACGGTAATGGCGGGCGAGATAAGCCAGTCGTCATTGGCATTACCGCTGTTGGTACGGGTGAAACCGATATACTGCTTACCGTCATAGGGACGCAGGATAGGGTAGTCGTACCACCACACGGGATCTACGGTAAGTGGGTTGATCACCTGTGCATACTGCAACACACCGCGGTTGGGGTAGGTGCCTACCAGTGGTGCGGCAGCCTCCATATCAACATCAATACCGGTCCAGTTGCCAAAGCTGATGGCAAAGGGCTCGTAGCTCTCGAAATCATCGAAGAAAGCTGGCGCCTCGGTATTCCATGACAGACTGATGGTGTTCTTGCCGGTGAAGATGTCGTGTTCCGTCTCTGTTGTCAGGGCAAAGGGCTGACGTGTCTTCTCGGTCAGTTGGATGTCTATCTGCTTACTTGTCTCACCCTCTGCCACGAAGAAGTTCTGTGTCACGGGGACGAAGCCATCGCGTTCCAGGGTGATGTTATGATTACCGGCATAGACCATCAGGGCGCATTTGCCTGTAGCATCGAGGGTCAGTGTGCCGTATCCCAGTTCATAGTCGGTCTGGGTCACTTTCAGATGCTGCCCTTTCAGGTTGTCACCTTCTACGGAGGCGACTTGTATGGTTAGTTGTGTGTTGCGCTCCTGAGCGTTGGCAGTAAGAGCCAGTAAAAGAAACAAAAATGGTAAAGGTATAAAATGTTTCATTTGTTTGTTGATAAGCGAAAAGGGGTAATGAGTGCATCAGCTTTGCGATG
>CADBSN010000180.1 GCA_902797255.1 uncultured Bacteroidales bacterium
ATTCTCTCAGGAGTGGTCGACAGCCTCACGCGATGGAACTCCAACCTGAATATCTCTGCTGGCAATTCCAAGAATATGAATGGCAACAATAACATCATTACGGATGATGAAGGCACGAAAATCAGCTCCACGAAACAGTCAGGCTTGGCTTATTCAAACAACAGACGCATCAGCTGGAACGGAAGTCTGAACCGCTATCTGAATAGCGAACAGAAGGACGAGATAGGATTGCATACAGGTGTTCACTACAATAACAATAAGTCGACCACCTACAATAGCACCCAATCTGTTTTTGCACAATTGGGCAACACCACACAAACAACCCAGCACATCATCTCCAGCCCCTCGAACAACTACTCAATCGACGGTTCCGTCTTCTACAACCATCACTTTGGCAAGAAGAACAATGTTCAGTTGTCGTATGGTGCCCAATACACTAACAACAAGAACGATGAACGCTACTACGAGCCGACTATGGCTACATCTGATATGGCTTCGATTGATACCCTTTCGTACGACAAACACAATCATCAGCTCCAGCACATCATCTCGGCTTCGCTGCTGATTGACAACAACTTGTTGAACCTGAAAGTGGGTATGCAGGTCAATCCTACCCGTCTGGTTATCGAGAACCGCAGGTTGGACGAGATGCTTAGCGGAAGGAATACATACTCCACCACGATCTTTGCTCCCTCAGCACAGTTGAAGTTTAAAATCGCGGAAGGTGAAAGCACGATTCAACTGAAGTATGACGGTCGCAACTCGTTGCCATCCATCAATGCCCTCACGGCTACGACCGACTATTCCGACCCTATGAACATCTATATGGGAAACAGCAACCTGAAAGAAGCCTTCAACCATTCGATGGGATTGGAACTGAAGTACAAGGCACTGCTGCGAGCAACTGTCAACTATTCGCGTACAGAGAATCAGGTGACTATGCTCACGCGGCTCGACCCACTTACAGGTGCTCGTCAGACGATGCCTGAGAATATCAACGGAAATTGGAACATCACTTCCTACCTGTTCCTTACCAAGCAGATCGACCAGGTTTCGTTCAACCTCGTTGCCACCCACACCCACTCCAACAACGTGTCGTTTGTGCAGACATCCAACCTCACAGGTGTGGCGAAAAGCTGTACCAAATGGGACAATTACAACTTCGCATTTATTTCCGGCTTCACCAATGCCAACTGGATTGTGGCAGGAACAGCTGTCTATAACATCGACCATCGCAAGAACGAATACATGGCTACCTCGTCGAATGGCAAATCCTTCAATGCTCAAGGACGAATAGAATATACCACCACCAATGGTGTATGGCACTTCAGTACGGACTTCAATTGGCAGAAACGTTTCGATTATGAACTTGCTTCCGCCAATACCTCAGATTTCATCTGGTCAGTCGATGCCCAGTATAAATTCCTCAAAGGAAAACGTGCCACTTTCAGTGTAAGCTGGAACGACATTCTGAACCGCAACCGCGGATTCAACGCTACGATGACAGACACACAATGGAGCGAAACCCAAACACTTGGCAAGACCTCCTATGTCCTCTTCACCTTCAGCTATCGACTCTCGTTGTTCCACTAATTTGTCATTTGGATGAACACACGACTCTCTATGTGGTAGGATTTGCCCATAGCCATAAAGAAACAATAGCCCCGATGTGATTCCATCGAGGCTATTGTTCTTATTATAATAAAGGTATTAGAGGTTCTGGGGTTTGATTTCAATGTTCTTCACCTTTACAGACATCTCCTTGTCGCGTTTGCGAGCTTTGATAATCCATTCCTGGAAGTTTCCCCACGACATCATACGGGGATAGACGGTTCCGTCCTCAACAGCTTTGTTGACGTCTATGGGTTTGCGGAACATGTTGGGCGAGAAGATGAAGTAAACTTGGTTGAAGTCGGTCATATCCTTGTCGGATGTGACGGTATACTCATCGATTTCTTGTGGGTTTTCTCCTGCAGAATATTTTCTTTGGCTGAACAGGATGTATTCCTGCTGATGGTTCACCTTGAAGAAACCATCTTTATTGGCGCGATAGGGTAACAGACAGTAGGCGTTGTCAGAATCGAGCAGATAGATGGCCAGATAGCCATCGATAGGAGCGGTGAAGCTGACATAGATGTCGTTTCCTGCTACGAATTCCTCGCTCTCGTATTCTGCGCTTGGCTGATTGCGGAGTACTTTTGCAACATAGTCAATGGTGTTGTTGTTGATTTCTGTTGCATAACCTTTCACGGTAGCTCTCACCACAAGCTTACCGTCATCAAGTGTCGTTTCTATCTTGGGAGACTCTCTATCGCCTATCCATTCGCCATTGAGTTCGCCTTCGCCACTTATCGACACAAACTTCTCTGTGGTTTGGTTGCCTTTTTGAACGATGGTGCTGGCTGAGGCATCGCTGACCAATGTGCCGAACTCATTTCGCAAAGCTTCGATTTTGGCATAATGTACGGCATTGCGCTTCGCTTCCTCTAAACTTTCGCGTTGGGATGCTACATAGGTATAGGTGGCTTCCACCGATTTACGCTTCTGAGCATCTGCTACTAAGTGGAAGCAGAAAAGGCTAAGAAAGATAAGTAAATGTTTGCTCTGTATCATATGAAATAATTTGTTTCACGGATTCATGAATGTATTCGATTAGTTACAACGCTGCAAATATACGGCAATTATTTGAATGCACCAAATATTTTCCATTATTTCTTTGCGAAACCCTTGCAGATGTGATGCTTATTTCTTCACCCACACCTTGTGTGAATGCCCTCCACGAGTAGTGATGCCAGACGTTTCGTCTGCCACAATTTGTTTCAGTTCTCTTGAGGCTACGCTGCGTTCAAGCCCAGTTGCCAAAGCAAAGTCTGTGAGGGTCATCTGGCCATTCTTGTCAATGAGTCTTTTTGCGATTGCCAGATTCTCTTCACGGCTATGGGGGCTTTTCTGAGGTATTTTCACCTCAGACTCCACCCGTTCGAACTCGGCTTCCTCATTCATTTCTTTCAGCATTTGAGAATCGGGCTTGAAGTTGATGGTTTTGATGCAAACGTGTCTGTAATCCGTGTTAGGGTCGCCGTCAGCCTTTTTGTTCGTTGCGATTTCTTGCTCAGAAGGAGTAGTTGTATCGAATCCTAACGACAGGGAGAATACACCCAATCCGTCAATCTTGACGCTATGTCCTTCAATCATCCAAGACTTCATCATTGTCACCAGAGTGTCCATCACACCCTTGATGGTGCCTTCGCTGAAAGTGCCGGAATAGGCGTGCATTTTCTTTACTACGCTGTTGAAGTCCAGCATC
>CADBSN010000181.1 GCA_902797255.1 uncultured Bacteroidales bacterium
ACATAATGACTACATTGATATGGAACGTATGAACGAAACAAACGAACTGGAAGAGATGCGTGCCCAGATGGCATTGCTGAAAGAGAAACTCAATAAGGAGGAGATCTTGACGGACAATCTGCTGAAACAAGCTATGACCGGCAAGATGTCGACCATCAACCGTTTACAGTGGGCTTCTCTGTTTGCTGCTATCTTTGCATTGGTATTCGGACATATCTCCTGGTATGGGATAGGCATGCCTCTGCGATTTCTTATTGGCACCTCCGTGCTGATGGTGGCATCCGTAGTGGCGACTTGGATTATCCATGCTAAGATGGACGAGCAGGACATCATGGACGGCAACTTGTTGGATGTGGCGAAAAATGCCAAGAAACTGAAGAAACAATACATCACTTGGCAACGTATTGGTCTGCCTGTGATTTTGTTGTGGCTTGGATGGTTTGCCTATGAACTGATGTCACTTGACAGGGATTCGGAGTATCTGTGGGGTATGCTCATTGCCTGTATCATTGGAGGTACGATTGGCGGTATATGGGGACACATGATGAACCGTAAAGTAATGAAGACATGCGACGACCTCATTAGGCAAATAGAGGAATAACCTCCCCTTTCATATAGCTATTGTAAATTAGTCATTATAAAATTAATACTTATCATGAAACGTTTCACATTATCAATGTTGCTTGTGGCTGTCACCATGATGGTGTCGGCTCAAAAACAAATTCCGTTGATCGACACGGCTCCATATGATACCATTATGGATGGAAAGAAAGTCGCGCTCTACACAATCTCAAACGGAAAAGTGGCTGCTCAGATTACCAACTACGGTGGTTTCATCGTCGGACTTTTCGCTCCAGACAAAGAGGGCAACTATGCTAATCTCGTGACCAATTATCCTAGCATTCATCAGTATCCACGCTACAACCTCGGTATGGTAGGACCTGCTCTCGGACGCTTTGCCAACCGTATCGCGAATGCTACGTTCTCATTAGACGGCAAGGAATATCAGGTGACGAAGAATAGCGGTCAGCATATCCTGCACGGCGGCAATCAGGGCTTTGACCACACGGTGTGGGATGTTGTGAAGGCAGACGAGAATACACTTGTCATGACGTGCGTGCTGGCCGACGGACTTGACGGATTCCCTGGCACATTGACTACAACGCTTACTTATTCTATCACGAAGGACAACGGTCTCTCTATCGCTTACGAGGCAGAGACTGATAAGGCTACCGTTGTGAACCTCTCTAACCATTCGTACTTCAATCTGAAGGGTGTGGGCAATGGTGACATCCTCGACCACATGCTCACCGTTTATGCCAACAACATCACAGAGACCGATCGTATGGGTATCCCAACGGGTAAGTTGACCCCTGTGAGTGGAACGGCTTACGATTTCAACAAGCCTGTAAAGATTGGCGACCGTCAGGTAGCTATGCAAGGAGGCTTTGGATTCGGTTTTGGACAGCGTGTCGAGATTCCTGAAGGAAAGGTTCGCAACTACGACAATAATTTCTGCCTCATTCATAAGAGTAATAAGGTAGAGAAAGTCGCAGAGCTTTATAGTCCAGAATCAGGTCGTGTGATGGAAGTATGGAACGATCAGCCAGGACTCCAGGTCTATACTGGTGCCCGTACCGCCATCGCCCTTGAGTCGCAGAAATATCCCGATTCTCCAAATCATCCAGAGTTCCCATCCACGAGATTGAATCCGGGTGATAAGTATCATCACACCTGTATCTACCGTTTTGCGGTGAAGTAAAAAAAGAAATCGGAAATGCTCAGGCACTTCCGATTTTTTTTATTTCAATAAGTCCGGTCTCAGTCGTTTCGTTCGTTCAAGCGACTGCTGCAGTTCCCATTCCTCAATCTTGGCTTGGTTGCCGGAGAGGAGAATCTCAGGCACTTTCCAACCCTTATAATCTGCAGGACGGGTGTAGATGGGTGCAGCGAGGAGGTTGTCTTGGAACGAATCAGAGAGGGCACTTTGTTCGTCGCCTATAGCGCCTGGTATTACTCTTACGATAGCATCCGCCATACATGCAGCAACGAGCTCTCCTCCTGTCAAAACAAAGTCTCCAAGACTTACTTCCTTGGTCACGAGATGCTCTCGGATGCGGTAGTCGATGCCTTTGTAGTGCCCACAGAGGATGATGATGTTGCCCTTGAGGGAGAGTTCGTTGGCCATGTTCTGGTCGAACTGCTCACCATCGGGTGTGACGAAGATGACCTCATCGTAGTCTCTCTCAGCTTTCAGCGCAGAAATGCATGCATCGATAGGCTGACATTGCATCACCATTCCAGGAAATCCTCCAAAAGGATAGTCATCGAGTCGCCGGTGCTTGTCCTCTGTGTAGTCGCGGAGGTTGTGCACATGTATCTCGGCCAGCCCTTTACGTTGAGCACGACCGAGGATGGACTTGTCGAAGAAGCCTTCGAGCAGTTCGGGAACGGCGGATAATATGTCTATTCTAATCATGATAATGCAGACCCCCTCTGTCTTTTGGACATCTCCCTCTCTATGGGGAGAGGGTCTTTATTCTACTGTTACTGACTTAGCAAGGTTACGAGGCTGGTCTACATCCTTGCCCTTGCAGATTGCTACATGATAAGCAAGCATCTGGAGAGGGATAGTTGCGAGGAGTGGCTCGAGGCATTCCAAAGTCTTCGGCAGTTCGATGTATTCATCAGCGAGCGCCTTGACGCTGGTATCGCCCTTTGTTACGATGGCTATCACACGTCCCTTACGTGCTTTGATTTCCTGAATGTTGCTCATCAGCTTGTCATAGAGCACATTTTGGGTAGCGATGACTACAACTGGCATTTCGTCATCGATAAGTGCAATTGGACCGTGCTTCATCTCTGCAGCAGGATAGCCTTCTGCATGGATGTAGCTAATCTCCTTGAGTTTGAGTGCACCTTCGAGGGCTACAGGGTAATTGAATCCTCGACCTAAGTAGAGGAAGTTACGAGCGTAGGTGAAGATGCGGCTGATGTCGCGGATATGGTCATTAGCTTTCAGTACCTCTTCCATCTTTTCGGGAATCACGTTCAACTCGTCTACCAGTTCTGCATATTTCTCAGGACTTATGCATCCCTTTTCTTTTGCCAATGCCAATGCAAGCATAGTGAGGACTGTGACTTGACCAGTGAAGGCCTTGGTGGAAGCAACACCGATTTCAGGACCTACATGGATGTATGAACCTGTATCTGTAGCACGAGCGATGGATGAACCGACTGCGTTACAGATTCCATAGATAAACGCACCTTTCTGTTTTGCGAGTTGGATAGCAGCCAACGTATCGGCTGTCTCGCCAGATTGTGAGATGGCGATGACCACATCGTCGGAGGTGATGACAGGGTTGCTGTAGCGGAACTCTGACGCGTATTCCACTTCAACAGGAATGCCACAAATGCTCTCAATGAGTTGCTTGCCAATGAGACCAGCGTGCCAACTGGTTCCGCAAGCCACGATGATGAATCGGCGGGCAGCGAGCAGGCGGTCTTTGTAGTCGATAATGGCAGAGAGCTTCACCTTGTTCATATCTGTGTTGATGCGTCCGCGCATACAGTCTTTCAGACATTCGGGCTGTTCGAAAATCTCTTTGAGCATGAAGTGTGGGAATCCTCCCTTCTCGATCTGTCCGAGTTTCAGGTCAACAGTCTTTATCTCGTGCTCCAGCGGTATGTTGTTGAAGTCAACGATCTCTGGTTCTTTTCCGGTACGTATGAGGGCAATGTCACCATCGTTGAGATAAATCACCTTATCTGTGTATTCGATGATAGGCGACGCATCTGAACCAAGGAAGAACTCATTGTCACCGATACCTACAACTAATGGGCTGCTCTTACGTGCAGCGATAATCTGATGAGGGTTGCTCTTGTCGAGGATGGCAATAGCGTAGGCGCCTATGACACGTTGCAGCGATAAACGTACAGCTGTCAGCAGATCTACGTTTCGAGCTTTCTGAATATATTCAATCAACTGGACGAGCACTTCCGTATCGGTAGTACTACGGAACTTTACTCCATTTTCTTCAAGCTGCTTCTTCAGGGTGATGTAGTTCTCGATGATTCCATTGTGAATCAATGCCAGATTATTCGACTCTGAGTAGTGAGGGTGGGCGTTGGTAGAGTTTGGCTCTCCGTGTGTTGCCCAACGTGTATGAGCGATTCCTACGCATCCTGTTACGTCTTTGTCGCTCGCATAAGCTTCAAGATCAGCAACCTTGCCTTTGGTCTTGTAAACCTGCAAGTCACCGCTGTCAGTGATAAGAGCTACGCCAGCACTGTCGTAGCCTCTGTATTCCAATCGCTTTAGTCCTTTAATAAGTACTGGATAAGCACTTCGTGTGCCCAGATAACCAACAATTCCACACATATTGTCTTGTTTTATTTTATGTTTGTAATTTATTTCTTAAAAAGTGAAAGACTCTGTATCAAAACGTTATGTTTCGAATCGCAGAGTCTTTTAATATCAGTTTGTCTGAACTTCTTTTGTTATTTTAGCAATCCCAATTCCTTGAACGAATCAACAAGGGCAGAAACACAACGGTCAACTTGCTCTTTTGTATGAGTTGCCATCAGCGCAACGCGTACAAGAGTATCTTGTGGCGCGCAGGCTGGAGGTATCACAGGATTTATGAATACTCCTTTCTCAAATGCTTTCTTGGTTACTTCGAAGGTCTTGTCCACGTTTCGTACATAGAGCGGAATGATTGGACTTTCTGTATCGCCAATCTCGAAACCCGCATCGCGGAACTGCTTCAGCGCATAATTGGTAATCTTCCAAAGATTCTCGATGCGCTCAGGTTCTGTCTTCAAAATGTGGAGTGCCTCTCTAGCTGCTGCTGTTGCTGCAGGAGTGTTACTAGCACTGAAGATGTATGTGCGAGAAGTATGACGCAACCAGTTGATGGTATCCTTGTCTGCAGCGATGAATCCGCCGATTGATGCTAACGACTTAGAGAATGTACCCATGATAAGATCAACATCATCAGTCACTCCAAAGTGGTCACATGTACCGCGGCCATTTCTTCCGAATACGCCAAGGCCATGAGCCTCGTCAACCATGATGCTTGCGTTGTACTTCTTCTTCAGTTCTACTATTTCAGGCAACTTAGCCAAGTCTCCTTCCATTGAGAACAAACCATCAGTCACAATCAGTTTGATAGCCTCTGGTCGGCAACGTTTGAGCTGCTCCTCCAGATCAACCATATCGTTGTGCTTATAGTGGTAGAAGGTAGAGAATGCCAATCTGCGTCCGTCTACGATGGATGCGTGGTCACGATCATCTCCTAAAATGTAGTCATTACGACCAGTCAGTGCTGATACAACTCCTGAATTAACAGTGAAACCTGTTGAGTAAACAAGTGCTTCGTCCTTGCCGACAAATTCTGCCAATTCATGTTCTAGTTGTATATGAAGGTCAAGAGTTCCGTTGAGGAAACGTGAACCAGCACATCCTGTTCCATATTTCGTCAAGGCAGCAACGGCTGCATCAACAATTCTCTTGTCGTAAGTGAGTCCCATGTAGGAGTTGGAACCAAACATCAAAACCTTCTTGCCATCCATGATCACTTCCGTGTCTTGATGGCTGTCGATTTCTCTAAAATAAGGATATATACCTGCCTCCATATACTTCTGAGGCTCTCTATAATCCTTAAATCTGTCTTGTAACAAACCCATAATTTACATTGAGTGTGAAGCCTTTTGTCGATATATTTCTCCAATATATTTATAATAAGGTGTAGTTACTCGCCTTATTTTGAGGCAACACTCGTTTTCTTGTTATTATTATTCGTTATTAATTACGCATTTCGTCATACGGGTTGCAAAGTTACGAAAAAAGTAGCATACTCAGCACTTTTTTTGAAAAAAAATGCCTTTTCCGTTAAAAATCGTTGTCAAAAGGACGCTTAACTCGTTCTTTTTTCCTACTTTTGCAAGCCAAATTTAGCAATTGAAGAAAACGATAACTTTGAAGAAAATAGTATTTATATATAATCCCATCTCTGGTATTTCCGGCAAACGGATGATTATCAGTCAGATAGAGAGTCGGCTCGATCACTCTTTGTTTTCTTATACCATAAGAAAAACAGAATATCAGGGTCATGCAACGGGTCTGGCACGTGAAGCTGTCAATGAAGGTGCAGATATTGTATGTGCTATTGGAGGTGACGGAACCGTGAATGAGGTGGGACGTGCTTTGATTAACACCAATACAGCGCTGGCAATCATTCCATCAGGTTCAGGTAATGGGTTGGCTCGCCATCTGCATATTCCGCTCGATCCTATCAGCGCCATCGAATTGATTAACGAATGCACCATTCGAAAGATGGATTACGGAATCATCAATTTACACCCTTTCTTCTGTACGTGTGGAGTTGGGTTCGATGCGTTCATCTCTGAGAAGTTTGCCAAGTCGAAGGTGCGTGGTCCTATCGCCTATGTGGAGAATGTGTTGCGTAATGGTTTGAATTATAGCCCAGAGACTTATGATATAGATATGGTAAGTGAGACTGAGGAACGTATCGTACAGAAGGCATTCCTCATCGCTTGCGGTAATGCTTCCCAATATGGGAATAATTTCTACATCACTCCTCAGGCTTCTGTACGTGATGGCTTGCTTGATGTAACTATCATCCATCCTTTCACCATCATTGATGTTCCACAGATGGCTATTCACCTGATGGGTGGCACCCTGGATGACGACAGTCACATGAGTACTTATCGCTGCAAGAGTCTGTCCATTCATCGTGAGAATCCTGGTGTCATTCACTATGATGGAGACCCCGCTGAGGCTGCAAGTGACATTGAGATTGCGATTGTTCCCAAGGGGCTTTTGTGTATCTGTCCGAAGGAAGAGGGAGTGTTCGATGTTGCAGAGACCGTCCAGAATGCCATCGTTGAACAACTTCGATTGGCGCAGATGCGGTCAGAGGAACTCATCAAAATCAACCGCCGTAACAATCGCCGACTGCGTGAGCAAACACTGAAAACCAATAAGAAAATCCGTGAGGAGACGCAGAAACTCTTGAAGAAGATAAAGAAATAAGCAAGGACCGAAATCCTTGCTTATTTGCTACTCATCATGATAAGTCCAATATGACCTATTTGATTTTCTCAATCTTGAAGTCTGTTGCTGAGAACCATCCCGTAGTTGGCTCTACGCCTGTGATGTCTTCAAGGGTAGTGATTCCATAAGTGATGCTGGTTGGTTTCTTGACTATGAGGTCGTTGACGGCTACGTAGCTCCATCCATTGCCTTTTTCCCAATTGGCATCTGAAATTTTCCTGAGTGTGTTGCGACTCTTGAGACTGAGTAAATCTACAGCGAGTTGCAGTTCTGGATTCAGTTCGCCCATTGAGTCTACAGAGGTCGTTAGCATCCAGTTTGCCATTTCGTGGATTGTGCCGCCTTCATCGTCGTACACTGGTATCTCCGCCAGTTTGTATTGATCGTCATCTCCAAGGAGTGCAAAGACGAACTTGTGGTCGTTGTTGGCTTTCACTGCTGCCGTAAGACGATAGGTTCCAGGCTCGAGTGAATCCATACGCTGGATGAGTACTCTTGCAGGAGTGCCATCACAATAGACATCGAGGTAGCGTGTGTTGCGGTCGCCATCAATATAGTCACCTGTATAGGTGCAACGGTTATCGTCCACTTCGTCTGCAACGACCACGTTCCATCGACCAGCTTGCAGGAACTCCCATTCTTCGTCGGAATGGTAGAAGCCGTCCTCGCGTGTATGCTCTTTCTGCCATACTTCGTATTCTGCATGGTTAGCTTCATTCCTCATTTGTTCCAGATTCCTGAAGTGTCGAACTGCGCTGATGATGAATAGGATGCTGACGGTGATGGTGACAACCCATCCGATAGCCCATAGAACTCGCTGTAAGTTGCCCATCGGTTTGGCCTTCTTGAACGAGCTCAGCGACGAGTGGATGCTGCAATAGAGTACGATGCCGATAGAGATAATCATGGCCACACAGGCGATGATGAGGCAGGTGAAGAAAACGGTTCGTTCTTGTCCCCATGCTGGATTGACATAGCCGTCTAAATCGACAGGAATTTCATGAGAAAATATTGTGTAGAGGATGGGTGCTGTGATGATACAGCCAATGAAATTGATGCCTGTAAAGATGGCGATGATGATGGAAACGATTCCTGTAAAGATACTCCATCCGCTCACGTCCCTCTTTTTTGTGTATGCTACATTTTGCTGCTTCACCTCGCTTGTCAGGTTCTGTGGAGTAACAGGCACACCTTTCATCCTTAGGCTGTCCTCAGGAGTTGTGGCTGCAGGGATGCAGAGGCCAAGGACGAAGTAGATAACTTCAGGAATGAATGCCGCAGGAATAAAGAGAATAAAGATAGGTCCCCCAAACAAGATGGAAAGAAATGTTGAAAAGCAGAACCATCCGATACATATCAGGGCAAATAGCCAACGCAGCGTGTTGGCACCAGTTCCTATATAGTGGGCTGCTCCTGAGAGTACACCGAAGAGAACGCTGTGAGTGGTATCGCGATAGTATTTCTTCGTGTTAAGCATCTCGTGTAGGTGGGCTGCCTTTTGCTTTTGCTCGTTTGTGGCTTTGCTACCTTCTGTGCTTGGCTCTTCACCTTCTGTGATGTCTTTCAAGTCGCCAATCTGGTTGATGATGCTTTGTACGTTCTCAATGGTGATGGCCTGACTGCCGCCTGCAATCTGCTCATCGAACAGCTCTGCGATACGCTGCTCTATGTCGTCAGCAATCTCGCTGCCACCTTCTTGTTTTATGAAGTAGTTGCGGAGTGTCTCCGTATAGTGGCTCAAGAGTTCGTAAGCATCTTCATCAATCTGATAAAGGCGTCCGCAAAGGTTGATTTGTATATTCTTTTTCATTGTTCTTAATAATTAATTGTGGTTAATGATTCATTTCGGACTTCTTGCTTCTTAACATGCTACCATCATAAACTTCTCGAAGTTCTTCCTCTTGGTTGCGTCCATAATGAGGAAGAGGTCAATCAGCCACCAAATACCACAGGCTCCACCTGTAAGCAGTTTTCCGATACCAAGACCGATGTCGCCAATGAGAAAACGGTCAATACCAAGTTCTCCGAGTACCACTGAAAGTATGATTGACAATACTGGGCTAGTGTACTCTGTTGCCATGATGGCCATTTCGCTTTCTGGTGATATGTTAGCCAAACGCTCCTTAATCATCGGAATTGACTCTGTTGGGAAGTTGCTCCCTTTTGTTGCGATGAACAAATTTATTTTTTCTGCATCCATAATCTTTTTTTTGCTTTAAACGAATTCTACTTTCTTTAAATTTTCAACTTTAAACTCTCAACTTAATCATGTGTATTGTACTTTCTAGTTCGTTCCAGGCGGCATCCATTTGGCTTAGTGCTTCCCGCCCTTCGTCTGTCAATACATAATACTTACGTGGTGGACCTTGTGTGCTTTCCTGCCATTCGTACGAGAGTACCCCATCATTCTTCAGTCGAGTAAGAAGAGGGTAGAGCGTGCCTTCCACCACCAACAAATTGGCTTCCTTCAGTCTTTGGATGATGTCGGAGGTGTAGTAAGGCTTTTCGTTGAGAAGAAGCATGATGCAATAGTCGAGCATCCCCTTTCTCATCTGTGATTTTGCATTGTCTACATTCATAACTCTTTTACCATTTAGTTATTTACTATTTACGATTCAATTTTATTCATCTATTTGACAATTTATCTAAGTCGTTTATATCGCCCAGTACTGTTTTACGCTGCAAATCTAGGCAAAATATTAATACCTTGTATAACCTAGTACTGTAAAAATAAACAAAATTAACGATGTTTAACAAATGAAGACGTGTTTTGCTATGTTTGGTTGCGAAATTCGCAACTTGCGTATTCCTGACTTCTCCTTTTGTGTCTCTCTTCTCATTTCTTGTTTTGTCTACGATGGAAAAGAAGCTAAGCCTAGACAGATTTTTCCCTACTACGAGAGGTAATCTGTGTTGTAGGTCGAGCAACTTGTGTTGCAAGCCCAGCAACTTATGTTGCTGCGCCTGCAACATAAATTGCCTCCTAGGGTAAGAAAAAAACTGTCGAGAGGTGAAGAATTTTAACTCAGGAGTATGGGATTTGCCTGCGACTTACTCCATAGTTATCTCAGAGGTGAAGTGATGACGCTTGTTTTGTGTGTTTTTACGACAGAACTACATTAAACTTTCAAATTCGCATTGTCGTCTCAGCTTTTCTTTGTAACTTTGCAACCTATTTATAAAATAATAATGTGTAATCATCAACAACGAAGAAAACTATATGGTGGAAGAAGTTAAGGACGAGGTTAAGGTTGAACCTATCAGCTTCGTGGAGGAAATCGTGAAGAATGACTTGGCAGAGGGTAAGAATGGTGGACGTATGCAGACACGTTTCCCACCTGAGCCAAACGGCTACCTGCACATAGGTCATGCTAAGGCCATCGCTATCGACTTTGGTCTGGCGAAGAAGTATGGTGGTGTGTGCAACTTGCGTATGGACGACACGAACCCTCAGAAGGAAGATACTGAATACGTTGAGGCCATCAAGCGCGATATCGAATGGTTGGGCTTCAAGTGGGGCGATGTGCTTTATGCGAGCGACTACTTCCAGCAGTTGTGGGACTTGGCTGTGGAACTTATCAAGCAGGGTAAGGCATACGTGGACGAGCAGACTTCGGAGCAGATTGCACAGCAGAAGGGTACGCCCACACAGCCAGGAGTGAACTCGCCTTACAGAGATCGTCCTGTGGAGGAGAGTCTTCGTTTGTTCGAAGAGATGAACTCTGGCAAGATGGAACCAGGCAAGATGGTGCTTCGTGCCAAGATTGATATGGCCAATCCGAACATGCACTTCCGCGATCCTATCATGTATCGTGTGCTGAACCTGCCTCACTGGCGTACGGGCAACACGTGGAATGCATACCCAATGTACGACTACACGCATGGTCAGTGTGACTAC
Source organism: uncultured Bacteroidales bacterium (assembly GCA_902797255.1). Lineage (GTDB taxonomy): Bacteria > Bacteroidota > Bacteroidia > Bacteroidales > Bacteroidaceae > Colivivens. Next base: position 10,977 of record CADBSN010000181.1, read on the forward strand.
TGGGAGGGTGTGACCCATAGCATTTGTACGCTGGAGTTCGTGAGCCACCGTCCGCTCTACGACCTGTTCGTAGATTGGGCAAAGCAGGTGGGAGGTGACGACCAGCCCCTCGATGACAACCGTCCTCGTCAGATTGAGTTCAACAAGCTGAACCTCACCCATATCCTTCTGAGTAAGCGCAACTTGCTTATCTTGGTGAAGGAAGGTGTGGTGAACGGATGGGACGATCCTCGCATGCCGACCATTTGCGGTTTCCGCCGTCGTGGCTATAGCCCAGAGGGAATCCTGAGCTTCATTGACAAGATTGGCTATACGAAGTTCGACGCCTTGAACCAGATGTCGCTCTTCGAGAGTGCGGTTCGTGACGACCTCAACAAGCGTGCACAGCGTGTGAGTGCGGTCGTAGATCCAGTAAAACTTATCATTACGAACTTCCCTGAAGATAAGGTGGAGATTTATACGGCTCAGAACAACCCAGAGAACGAAGCCGATGGCACCCATGAGATAGAATTCAGCCGCGAATTGTGGATAGAGCGTGAGGACTTTATGGAGGATGCTCCAGCTAAGTTCTTCCGTTTGGGACCAGGCAAGGAAGTACGTTTGAAAAACTCATACATCATCCGTTGCCCGCAGGAGAACTGCTGCAAGAAAGATGCCGATGGAACCATCACAGAGATTTATGCAGAACTGATTCCTGAGACCAAGACGGGTGAGTCAAATGCAAATATGAAGATCAAGGGCAAGACCATTCACTGGGTAAGTTGCCGCCATTGCATCGAAGCAGAGGTGCGTAACTACGACCGTCTGTGGATGGTGGAGAATCCACGCGATGAGATTGCCAAGTACTCTGACGAGCATGGAGGCGTGAAGGGCATCGAAGCTATGCGTCCGTTCCTCAATCCTGATAGTCTAGAAGTAAGGAAGGCATACGTGGAGAAGTGGCTCACGACTCGCAAGCCTCTCGACTACCTGCAGTTCCAGCGTATCGGCTACTACAACGTAGACCCAGAGTCAACTCCTGACCACTTGATTTTCAACCGTACGGTAGGGCTGAGAGATAATTGGAAGAAGTAGTTTCATCGCATAATCGTTTAGTAGTTAGCAAGGCATGATGGACTTTGACGAATCTTTGGAATTCCAGGAACTCCTGACGCAGTATAAAAAAGCGAAGGAGAAGGGGAAGCCATGCTATATGGATTCGGACGACTATATCGATATTGCCGAATACTACGTCTCGCAAGGAGATGTGCAGGAGGCATACGAGGTGGTTGAGGAAGCTCTGTCGTTCCATTGTGACAACCCCGATTTGTTGTCGCTTCGGGCCAACACGCTCATAGGTCTGAATCGTTTCGAGGAGGCTGAGGCTGCTGTGGCGATGCTCAACCCCGATGAGGACCACGATGTGTATTACTTCAATGCTCAACTGGCTTGTGCTCAGAACCACGACTACGAAAAGGCAGAGAAGCTGTTCAAGAAATGGCTGAAGATTGAGGTGGGCGAATGTCGTGAGATGCTCAACGCCGAAGAGGCTTCTACCCGTCAGCGTGAGGCATACATGCATATCATCATGTCGCTGTCCGACCTCTCGGAAGAAGGCGATGCGCAGAAACTGCTGCCTGCGTGGGTCGATCGCTATATCAAACATTGTTCGCCCATTCCTGGTGATGATATCGACCTGGATATCGCACGGATGTGTAACATCAATCAGCTCTATGAGAAAGAGATAGAGCTATACAACCATATTCTTGATTCCAACCCTTACCTGCCTCAAGGATGGACCTATCTGGCTTCGCTGCAAGTGCTCTGTGGTGATATCGAGGGTTCGCTCAATTCTGTGAATTTTGCTTTGGCCATCGATCCTGATGACACACAGGCGCTGTTGGTGAAGGGGCAGGACAATCTGCTGCTCACGAACTATGCGGATGCGGAGAAGGCGCTGACGAAGTACATCAACCTGTCGCACGACGATTATTACAACATCGCTTTGGCCAATTGCATGATGCTGTTGGACAAGAAAGAGGCTGCTTATCAGTTGCTGGAGGAACACCGACTTCCTGTAATTCGCAGCATTAAAGACCGTTCTTCCAAAGCAGAAATGTGGGCATACATAGCCGACATCTATCGGAATGGTGGCTACTACAAGGAGGCCATGCACTCTGTCAACAATGCCTTGCGCCTGTATCCCGACTCGACAAGTTTTAAGATGATGAAAGGCTCGGTCTATCTTAGTCAGGACAATATGGGAAAGGCAGTCATGTGTTTTCTGGAAGCGACGGCGAACGACTCGAACCCTGTGAGAGTGATGCTTGCCGCAGCAGCAGAGTTTCTGGAGCATGGAAACCTCATGCCTGCAATGATGTTCCTGAAGATGGTGAGTCGTGAAAAAGACAACCCCGATCATGTGAGGGCTTATCCCTACCTTGCTCATTGTTACTTCCTGCTGAAGATGCCGAAGTTTTTCTATGAGAGTCTTGAGCAAGCGTGCCTACACACTCCTCAAATGGTGGCTGAGATATGGAAGGACGACCTCATGGGCATAGAGCCCGAAAACTACTTCCACGTGCTGAAGACCCTGTACGGGGATTTCGGCTTGAAAGAGAAGGTGAAGGAGATAGAGAAGATGAAGGATCTTGATATCCCTGAAGAACTGTTGGATATCGAGCCGTTTTAACTGTAACGATTGACGCCAAAAAGAAAAAGATTACAGATGATAGAAAAACATATTATACTTGAAGATATAGACTTGGTGACGTTCTACGGCGTCAACAACTGCAACTTGCAGATGGTGAAAGCCCTCTATCCGAAGTTGCGGATTGTGGCGCGTGGCAATGTGATGAAGGTGCTGGGCGACGAAGAGGAGATGTGTCAGTTTGAGGAGCACATACAGGCGATGCAGGACTACTGCTCGCGTTACAACTCACTCAACGAAGAGGCTATCCTCAGCATCGTGAAGGGGCAGGGACAGAAAGGCGCTCCCGACGGGGGCGACTCTATGGCCATCTGCTACAGCATCAGTGGACGTGCTATCATCCCTCGCAGCGAGAATCAGCGACGACTGGTCGAGGAATACAAGACCAACGACATGCTGTTTGCTATAGGGCCTGCGGGTTCGGGCAAGACCTATACCAGTATCGCTCTTGCTGTCCGTGCATTAAAGAATAAGGAGGTGCGTCGCATCATCCTCAGCCGTCCTGCGGTCGAGGCAGGCGAGAAACTCGGATTTCTCCCTGGCGACATGAAGGAAAAGATCGACCCCTACTTGCAGCCGCTCTACGACGCTTTGCAGGACATGATTCCTGCCCAGAAGCTGCAGGAGTATATGGAAGTGCAGACCATCCAGATTGCCCCGTTGGCATTCATGCGTGGACGCACTTTGAACGATGCGGTGGTGATACTCGATGAGGCACAGAACACTACGACCCAGCAAATCAAGATGTTCCTCACACGAATGGGACACAACACAAAGATGATTATCACGGGCGACATCACCCAGATCGACCTTCCGCGTTCCACCCGTTCCGGACTGATCGAAGCGATGAACGTTCTGCGTGATGTGAAGGGCATCAGTTTCATCGAGATGACCGATAAGGATATCGTGCGCCATAAACTCGTGACGCGCATCGTGAATGCTTATAAAGAATATGAAGAAGCTAAGGAATCAAAATCACTTAACCAAATAGAGAACAAAGATGAAGACGTTAACTCAGACCAACTTTAACTTTCCTGGACAGCGTAGCGTGTACCACGGAAAGGTGCGTGATGTGTACGACATCAACAACGACATTATGGTAATGGTAGCAACCGACCGTATCAGTGCGTTCGACGTAGTGCTGCCAAAGGGAATTCCGTTCAAGGGACAGGTGCTCAATCAGATTGCTGCTAAGTTCCTCGATGCATCAGCTGACGTGGTACCCAACTGGAAACTTGCTACCCCCGACCCAATGGTAACGGTAGGCTTGAAGTGCGAAGGTTTCCGTGTCGAGATGATTATCCGTGGCTACCTTACCGGTTCCGCTTGGCGTGCTTATGAGGCTGGCGAGCGTACCCTCTGCGGTGTGGCGTTGCCCGAAGGCATGAAGGAGAACCAGAAGTTCCCAACACCCATTATCACCCCTACAACCAAGGCCGATGAGGGTCACGATGAGAACATCTCCAAGGAAGAAATCATTGCTCAGGGACTCGTAAGCAAGGAAGATTACGAACTGATGGAGCAGTACACCTACAAGCTCTTCGAAATCGGTACGAAGATAGCAGATGAGAAGGGACTTATCCTGGTAGATACCAAGTACGAGTTCGGCAAGCGCGACGGAAAGGTATATCTCATCGATGAAGTACACACGCCCGACTCTTCACGCTACTTCTACGCAGAAGGCTATGAGGAAAAGTTTGCCAAGGGTGAACCACAGCGTCAACTCTCTAAAGAGTTCGTGCGCAAGTGGCTTATCGAGCACAACTTCATGAACCAGCCAGGTCAGGTAATGCCAGAGATTACCGACGAGTATGCTGAGTCGGTATCCGAGCGCTACATCGAACTCTACGAGCACATCACCGGCGAGCCTTTCCAAAAGGAAGAGACTTGTGAGGATATTGCGGCTCGTATCGAAAAGAATGTGACCGAATGGCTGTCGAAGCGATAAAGCCATACGGGCAGAAAGGTTCAAAGCATGAACAAGTGGAGGCGATGTTCAATCACATCGCCCCCACTTATGATACACTCAACCACACCCTTTCGCTTGGGGTCGACCGTCTCTGGCGTCGTAGTGCTATCAAGAAAATAAAGACCCTTTCTCCCCATAGAGGGGAGAGTCAAGAGTCAAGAGTCAAGGGTCAAGAGTCGAGAGTCGAGAGTCAAGGGGTTAAAGATGATTTTAAGTCCTCCCCCTCGGGGGAGTTAGAGAGGGGTTCTGGGGTCTTTCTTGACGTTGCTACCGGTACAGGCGATTTAGCCATTGAGGCTTACAAGACACTCCGTCCCGATGAGATCATCGGCTGCGACATCTCTGACGAGATGATGCGTATAGGCCGTCAGAAAGCTGCTGAGGCAGGATTGGCTGAGCACATCAAGTTTGTGCACGAAGACTGCGAGCACCTCTCGTTTGCCGATGGCACGTTCGATATGGTCATGTCCGCCTTTGCGCTCCGCAACTTCGAGCATGTCGGAGCCTGTCTCCGCGAGATGCGCCGTGTGATGAAGCCCGACGGGTGTGCCGTCATCATCGACCTCTGTGCTCCACGTCGCTTCCCCATGCGTCAGGTCTTCTGGCTCTACCAGCACACCATCATGCCGCTCCTAGGTCGCATCCTGTCGAACGACCAGCAAGCCTACTCCTACTTGCCACGAACGATGGCTGCCGTAGCGCAGGGCGAAGAGATGGTCGCGAAGTTCCACGAAGCAGGATTCCTACATGTCGAATACAAATACCTCGCTTTCGATATGTGCTGCATGTATTGCGCTTCAAAAGTCTAAAGTCAAGAGTCAAGGGGCAAGAGTCAATGCCCCCCTCTGCCCTTTGGGCATCTCCCCCTCTATGGGGAGAATGGTCAAGAGTCGAGGGTCAAGAGTCGAGGGTCGAGAGTCGAGGGTCAAGAGTCAAGGGTCAAGAGGCAAGCGTGAAGATATAGTTTTTAATATCTTTGCTTCGAGTGGTTCAAGAAGTTCAAAGACTGGCTACTATAAACTTAAAAACTGACTTTAAACTTTACACTTTAAACTATAAACTTTAAATAAGATATAGCTTATGAAGCAATTTGGCCTAATCGGCAAAACATTGGGACACTCGTTCTCACAGCGATATTTCACCGAGAAATTCGCCCGTGAAGGCATTCCTGCACGTTACGACAACTATGAGATGCCATCTGCTGATGGGGTAGTGCAGCTGATTGCTTCCACACTTGAACTCGTGGGGCTTAATGTCACCATCCCCTACAAGAAAGATGTCATCCCCTTGCTGCGCAGTCTCGACCCTGATGCTGAGGCCATTGGAGCCGTCAATGTGATTCGCATCCGTGATATGCGTGGTTTCAACACCGACGTCATCGGTTTCCGCGAGTCCATCCGTCCCCTGCTTCGTGAGCATCACACTCGTGCCCTTGTGCTTGGTACAGGTGGTGCATCATTGGCTGTGAAACATGGTCTGCGTCAGCTCGGCATCGAGCCACTGTCGGTATCACGTACCCCATCCTCCCCCTCGGGAGTACAGTTCTCTCCCTCTGGGGAGAGTCGAGAGTCGAGAGTCGAGAGTCAAGGGCTTAAAGAGGGCTTTAGGTTCTCCCCCTCGGGATTTCTGTCCCCCGATAACGGGGGAACCGAAGGGGGTGTTAGAGTGGGTTATGACGACCTCAATGCAGAATTGCTCAGCAAGTATAAGGTCATCGTCAACTGCACGCCCCTTGGTACCTTCCCCAAGGTCGATGAGTGTGCCCCCATCCCATATCATCTGCTTACGCCCGACCATCTTCTCTTCGACCTCGTCTATAATCCCGAAGAAACCCTTTTCCTGCGGAAAGGTCGTGAGCAAGGAGCCACCACCAAGAACGGTTACGAGATGCTCATTCGCCAAGCCGAAGCCGCATGGGAGATTTGGAACCAATGAACATCTACCATTTACCGTTTACTGTCCTTGAACTTCTTGAACTTTTGAACTTTAAACTCTTTCAACTGACTTTCAACTTTCAACTTTCAACTTTATCTCCCTTTTCCCTTCTTGTCTATCTGCTGATGCTGACTATTCTTTATTTTTAAACCGCTTCATTCTAATTCGTCCGGCTAAACCACGGATGAACGAAAGTGCTATGTAGGTGAACAGACCGGCTACGATACCATCTGAGATGCTACCTGTGACGGGCATCAAGAGGATGGTGAGGAAGGCTGGCACACTCTGCGACGGATCGGATAGCTTGATGTGGCGCACCACTCCAAACAGATAAAAACCGGCAATGACCATCACAGGGGCCGTAGCTGCTACTGGGATAGCCAGGAACAAAGGTGCAAGGAAGAGACTGATGATGAAACACAACGACACCACAAATGCAGAAAGGCCGGTACGTCCTCCTTCGGCTACTCCTGTGGCACTCTCGACATAGGTGGTCACCGTGCTACAACCCAGACAGGCTCCTGACACTGTGGCCAACGCATCGCTGAACATGATGCGCTGCATGTGTGGAATTCGGCCATCCTTGCGGATGACACCTGTACAGGCCATCAGTCCCACAACTGTTCCTAAACTATCGAAAACATCGAAGAACAACATGGTCATGACACACACCCAGAAGTCGGGTGTAAGCAGATACTCGTAAGAGAACTGACACATGAGAGGTGTGGGCGATTGAGGCAGAGAGAAATACGCGTCGGGCAGGACAGTCACTCCACATGGAAGACCAATAAGGGTGACAATCAAGATACCCCAAAGCAATCCTCCCTTTACACGCATAATGACGAATGCTGATATCACCAACAGACCGAACAGGAAGAGCAGCGATGGTGCGGTGACGAGGGTCTCCATGTGATTGAAAATGGTTCCTTCGGCCAATATTCCACTATTCTTGAATCCAATCATAGCAATAAAGAAACCGATACCAGCAGCAAAAGCATACTTGAGCGAAGTGGGTACCATCTCGAAGATGATTTGGCGCAAATTGCTAAAACACAACACGATGAACAGCAGTCCCTCGACCAACACAGCCGTGAGAGCGAACTGCCAGGGATAGCCGAGCGAAACACATACGGTCTCGACAAAGAATGCGTTGAGGGTAAGTCCGGGCGCCAATCCGAAGGGTTTCTTTGCGATAAAAGCCATGAACAGCGTACCGACTGCAGCTGCAATAGCTGTAGCAGTGAACAGGGAACCGATGGGAAATCCTTGCATTTCGAGTGGAGAAAACATCTTGGGCATAAGCGCCAGTATGTAAACCATCGTGATGAAGGTGGTGAGTCCTGAGATAATTTCGGTCTTCAGGCTGTCTCGATGAACCGAGAAGCCCATGAGTGATAATAGTCGTTCTTTCATGCGGGATTAATTGGAATAATGAGGTCGAATTTTGCTCCTTCGTTGTAATCGGAGTCGAGTGTTAAGGTACCACCAAGACGTTCGGCAATCATACGGGCAATAGAGAGTCCGAGACCAGCACCCTGTACGAAGCTGTCGATTTTGGCGAATCGCTCAAAGATGTACTCACGTTTCTCTGTAGGGATGCCTGGACCGGTGTCGGACACAGCGAAGTGTAGTTTGTCGCCTTCCTGACAGCAACCGAGCGTGATATGTCCTTCTTTCGTGAACTTTGCTGCATTGTCGAGGAGGCGATTCAGTATCAATCGTATCAAACCTGGATAGGTAGTCACGACTAGGGTGGGAGGGTCGCACAGACAGTTGAGCGTCACATCATCAGCCACCAATGGATGTGCTGTATTCATTGCATTGGTCATGATGTCGTTTGCCTGGCAGGTCTCAGCATCGGGCAGTTCCACACCGCTCTCCATATTGGAGACGAGAATAAGATCGTCAAGAATATTGGTCAGCAGTCGGGTGTTCTCCTGAATATTCTTACTGAAGTCGGCCCGCTCTTCTTTGTGCAGTTCGACATCTGGCATAGCCAACACCTGTGTGAAACCGCTGATGGCATTCAATGGTGTACGTATCTCGTGTGTCATGCTCTGAAGGAATGCAGTCTTGGCCTTCGATGCCGCTTCTGCACGGTCACGTTCGACAGCCAGTTGGCGGTTTTGAGCCACCACCAAGTTACGCTCTCGTTGCAACTGACGGTTTTTGATTCCAAGTCGATGACGCCAGCGGTTGTTGACCACTAGGAACACCAACAAGGCCACAATACCGAGAATCATGGCAACACCTCCAGTAGTGAAACGCGAGCGCTGCTGCAACTGTTCGTTTTGTTTCTTTATCTCGTTCAATTCGAACCGTTTGTTCATCTCGTTGAGCTGCTGACGCAGTTCCTGGTCAGAATAAGCATCCTTTTCATTATTTAAGCGCACAAGCACATCAAGTGCCTCATGATACCGCTCCATTCCTGCCAACACCTTATAACGGACCTCGTCAACAGCTATCTGCATCGTCGGACTCACCTCCACACTATTCATCCTCAGACTGTCGATAACCTGCTGTGCACGATCCACCCACTCCAGTGCCTGTGGGTATTCAGCCATACAATATAGCAAATTGCCGCGCGAACCATATATATGAATCGCATCAACAGCAAATCCTTCGGAAAAATTATAGCAGTATTCTGCAGAGTCGAGCATCGCCAATGCCTCCTGATAACGACCTTGATTCTCAAGATGATCGGACAAGGCAGAGTAATACTTGAAAAACCAATCTCCTTCAGCTGTAGTGGCATCGGGTGCATCGAGTGGATAGTTATCCAGGTCCTTTTTCCAATTAGCCAACATGCTGTCTATCTCTGCATCCGAACGGCCGTTCTCACGCATCGCATTTCCATAATGATGATACATAGAAATGAGTGTGCTCACATCGCCTATTGCAGGGTCGAACATATCGATGGCCTGCTTCAAGCACTCTTCAGCCTCAATAGTATTCAACTGAATAGAATATGCCAAACCCATCACCAAGTAAGCCTCCGACTGTCCGAATCTGATATCACGTTCCAGTGCATCCTGCTCCATTTCCTGAGCAGTATCGATTGCCTTCTTCGCATCGTTATTCCGCAAATAATCCTCACCCAGCAGTTCCCATGATATATAGTAAAGCTTCCACTGCTCATACTTACGACAATCCTTCAGCATAGCTGGCATTTTCGCCTGAAGCGAGTCGTGCTGATCGGTGTTGTAGAAATACTCCAGTTCCTTGTAGCGATCGAAGAGAACATCATAGGCGTTCTGGTCATCAATCTTCGTGTCAGGAGACACCGATGCTTTCTTATGAGGGTTATAGTTCAGGCATGCAGTCAACGACAGCATAACCAATATAATAACGAAGAAATTAAGGAATCTAAAAAATAAACAACGATTATATTTCATTCGATAAGTGTTTTCTATTAGATCTTTACCATTTACTATTTACAGACCCCCTCCAAACCTCCCCGAGGGGAGGCTTTCCAACTCCCTCCCTCGGGAGGGCTGGGGAGGGGTCTTTGACTCTCGACTCTCGACTCTCAACTCTCAACTCTCAACTCTCAACTCTCAACTCTCAACTCTCAACTCTTGCCTTTATTGGATGCAAAGTTACAAAAAAAAACACGATGCGCAATATAACGAAAAGAAAAAGAGGTATGAGAAATGGCAATTTGAGCCATAAAGCAGGCATTTAATTGCACGCCACCTGCCCTTTTGTGTCATATTTACATCTGGTGGATGTATGGACAAGGGGAGCAGGTAGTTCAAAGTTCAAGGGTTCAAGAGTCGAGAAGGAGAACCCTCTTGACTCTTGCCTCTTGCCTCTTGACCCCCAATTAGTACTCATTTTTGGTGAATTTGTAGAAAAAAGATATCAAAATGCAGTTTTTTATGGAAAAAAGTATTCTGAATTGAAAAATATGCTTACCTTTGCACCCGATTTCAAAACAAATACGACAAAATGTCTATCAAACTGGTATATAAGAACACATTCGACTTCCTGAGCGCGTTTGGTAATCAGGGCTCGAATAATAAGAAGAACTCGAATAATAATTGGGTTCTCGCTTATGCGTTGTGTCCATCAACCAGTCCGATGGACTTGAAAGAAAAAATCAGAGTATGATTCGCATAGGATATATATAGAAAAAGGATTAAGGGACTGGTTCAGGTGAATCAGCCCCTTTTCTTTTCAATAGACTGAAGGCGAAAAGCCAAGGGAAAAACAATAGTAGACCACAACACAAACATAAAATAAAACGTTTATGAAAACATTGTATTCAAGAGAGTACGAGCACGATGCATGTGGCATCGGCTTATTGGCGGATTTGAAGCGCAACAAGACGCATCAGTTGGTCGACAACGCTTTGACGGTGCTTGAGAACATGAAGCATCGTGGTGCGGAATCGGAGATTTCCATGTTGAAAGGTGGTAAGGCTTCGGGCGACGGTGCGGGTATCTTGTTGCAGATTCCTCATGAGTTTATTTTGCTTCAGGGTATTCCGGTTCCTGAACGTGGTAAGTACGGCACAGGACTGGTGTTCCTGCCGAAAGACAAGAACCTGCACGAGGCTTATCTGGAGTTGATACGTCGCGAAGTGGAGGCTGCCGGCCTGACACTGTCGCATGTGAGAAGTGTGCCAGTCAACTCTGACATCTTGGGCGAGGCTTCAGCAGCAACGGAACCTGATGTGGTGCAGCTTTTTGTCACAGGTGCAACTGACATGGATCGCTTCGAGACGGACTTGTATCTGATTCGTAAGCATATCGAGCAGAAGGTGGACGATAAGGACTTCTACATCGTTTCGCTTTCGAGCCGCCTTATTATATATAAAGGTATGCTCACATCGACGCAGTTGAGAGAGTATTATCCAGACCTGAGCAGTCCGTTCTTCACCAGCGGTATGGCTATCGTTCACTCTCGATTCAGTACGAATACATTCCCAACGTGGTCGCTGGCCCAGCCGTTCCGTATGTTGGCTCACAACGGTGAAATCAACACCATCCGCGGTAACCGCAACTGGATGGCTGCCCGAGAGAGTGTGCTCTCTTCACCTGCACTGGGTGATGTGAAGGGTATTCACCCGATTATCCAGCCGGACATGAGCGATAGTGCTTCGTTCGACAACGCGCTGGAGTTCTTCGTCCGTTCAGGTATGAGCCTGCCACACGCTATCTCGATGATGGTGCCAGAGTCGTTCAACGACCGTAACCCTATCAGCGACGAACTGAAAGCTTACTATGAATATCACTCTATCTTGATGGAACCTTGGGACGGACCTGCTGCCCTGTTGTTCAGCGACGGCCGTTATTCCGGTGGAATGCTCGACCGTAACGGTCTGCGTCCATGTCGTTACCTTATCACCGAGGACGGCATGCTGATGGTGGCATCGGAGACTGGCTGTCTGAAGATTGACCCTCAGCTGGTGAAGGAGAAGGGTAAGTTGCAGCCTGGTAAGATACTGATGGTAGATACCGACGACGGAACCATCTACACAAATGATGAAATCAAACTGAACCTGACCCAGCAATGTGAGTACAGCCGTTGGTTGCATACGAACCGCATTGAGTTGGGCAAACTGCATAGCGGACGTAAGGTGGAGAACAGCGTAAAGGATTTCCAGCGCAAACTCCGTGGATTCGACTATACGCGTGAAGATGTGGACAAGGTAATCGTTCCGATGTGTGTGAACGGTCAGGAGCCACTCACCTCAATGGGTAACGACACTCAGTTGGCAGTCTTGTCGGACCGTCCGCAGTTGCTGTTCAACTACTTCCGACAGCAGTTCGCACAGGTGACCAACCCACCAATCGACCCGATTCGCGAGGAACTCGTGATGTCGCTCACCGAATATATCGGAGCTGTTGGTATGAACATCCTTACACCTAATGAGTCTCATTGTAAGATGGTGCGTCTGCCACAACCAGTATTGACAAACACCGAACTCGATATTCTATGTAACATCCGTTACAAAGGATTCAACACCGAAAAACTTTCCATCCTCTTTGATAAGAACAAAGGCGAAGCCGGAATGGCTGCGCGAATTGACGAACTATGTAAGGAGGCAGAGGAGAGTGTTGACCGCGGAATCAACTATATCATCCTTACTGACCGCGACATCGACGAGAGTCATGCGGCCATCCCATCGCTCATCGCAGTGAGTGCCATTCACCATTACTTGATTTCGGTACAGAAACGTGTGCAGACAGCGCTGATTGTAGAGAGCGGCGAAATCCGTGAAGTGATGCATGCAGCCTTGTTGCTCGGCTATGGTGCCAGCGCCATCTGTCCGTATATGGCCTTTGCTGTGATTGACGACCTCGTGAAGCACGGTGAGGTGCAGCTTGACTATGCAACTGCAGAGAAGAACTATATCAAAGCCGTAGATAAGGGCTTGCTGAAAATCATGTCGAAGATGGGTATCTCGACCATCCGTTCGTATCGTGGTGCAAAAATCTTCGAGAGCATCGGTCTGGGCGAAGAAGTGCTCAGCAAATACTTCGGAACTCCTACATCGACCATCGGAGGTATCGGTCTGAAAGAGATGGCCAACGATGCCGTTCGTCGTCATGCTCAGGGTTTCGACGGACCAGAACCTGACGATTTGCTCCCATTCGTAGGTCAGTATGCATTCCGCAAGGATGGTATCCGCCATGCATGGACTCCTGATACCATCGCTACGCTCCAGTTGGCTACCCGATTGGGCAGTTATAAGAAATTCAAGGAGTTCACACATCTGGTTGACAGCGTGGAAGAACCGCTGTTCCTGCGCCAGTACTTTAAGTTTAAGTCGAACCCTATTCCACTTGACGAGGTTGAACCTGAGGAACAGATTATGCATCGCTTCATTGGAGCAGCTATGTCGTTCGGTGCCATCAGCAAGGAGGCTCACGAGGCTATCGCCCTTGCACTGAACAAAATTGGCAGTCGCAGCAACACCGGTGAGGGTGGCGAGGACTCAGAACGCTTCAAAGCTGAAGTTGACGGAGTGAGCCTGTCGAGCGCTGTGAAGCAAGTGGCTTCCGGACGTTTCGGTGTGACAACCGAATATCTTGTCAACGCACAAGAGATACAGATTAAGGTGGCACAAGGAGCTAAGCCTGGTGAAGGTGGACAGCTGCCTGGCTTCAAGGTGAACGAAATCATCGCAAAGACCCGTCACAGCATTCCTGGCATCTCGCTCATTTCGCCTCCACCTCATCACGATATCTATTCGATTGAGGACTTGGCACAGTTGATTTTCGACTTGAAGAACGTGAACCCAAGCGCTCAGATCAGTGTGAAACTTGTGGCAGAGAGTGGGGTAGGTACCATCGCAGCAGGTGTGGCTAAAGCAAAGGCCGACATTGTAGTCATCAGTGGCGCAGAAGGCGGAACGGGTGCATCGCCAGCCTCTTCAGTTCGCTACGCTGGTATTTCTCCGGAAATCGGTTTGGCAGAAACTCAGCAGACCCTTGTGCTGAACGGTCTGCGTGACAAGATAGAAATACAGACCGACGGTCAGTTGAAGACTGGTCGCGACATCGTGAGCATGGCTCTTCTGGGTGCCGGACAGTTCGGTTTCGGTACGATCCAGCTCATCGTCTTGGGTTGTGTGTTGATGCGTAAGTGTCATACGAACAGTTGTCCGGTTGGTGTGGCTACGCAGGATCCACAACTCCGCGCCCATTTCATGGGTCGCTCGGAGTATCTGGTGAACTACTACACTTTCTTGGCTCGCGAAGTTCGTGAGTACATGGCTGAGATGGGCTTCCGTAAGTTTGAAGATATGATTGGCCGTACTGATATGATTGAAATCGATGAAAGCCGTATGAACGAAAAGACCCATACGCTCGATTTCACTCGCCTGTTGGCAGCTATTGATAACGGCAACCCCATCCATGCAGTTTCACACCCGATACATAAGATATATGATGTGCTCGACCGCGATATGATTGAGTCGGCTACAGAAGGTCTGGCTTCAGGTCAGAATGTTTCGCTGTCGTACGACATCATCAATACGCATCGTGCTGTAGGTGCTATGTTAAGTGGAGAGATTGCTCGCAGATATGGTGGCGAAGGTCTGTCAGACGGTACCATCAACGTACACTTCAAGGGTTCAGCCGGGCAGTCGTTCGGAGCCTTCCTCATGAAAGGCATCTCGTTCTCGCTCGAAGGCGAAACCAACGATTACATGGGTAAGGGCCTCTCAGGTGGATGCATCAGCCTCTACCCTCCACGCCATTCGAAGTTCAAAGCCGCTAATAACATCATCGCAGGCAACACATTGCTGTATGGCGCAACCTCTGGTGAGGT
>CADBSN010000182.1 GCA_902797255.1 uncultured Bacteroidales bacterium
CATAACTATTTTTAGGATTGCTATGAGAACCAACTACAATACAATAATTAAATTTAGTTAATCCCTTGTTATCTGCGAGAGCTTCTGCAAAAGCATCGGCATCAGCTGGGTCTACAGTTACTCTGGCAGTATCAGTTTCGACCTTCTCACCCTCATCGCCTTGTGGATAATCATTAGCTATAAAGTTCACCAATTTGTTTTTAGGGTACTGATCAAAACCCTCTTTGACATTCTTGTTATATGCAATGTTACCATTGGTGATAACCTGCTTCTGGACAAAGCCGTCTTGACCTTCAACTGGTGTCCAGCCATTCTGTGCAAATGCGCTACCAGCAACAAGAGCACATGCGATTAAAGTAAAAAATTTCTTCATAAGATTTGAAATTTGAAATTAATAATTAGGTTTAATAACACATATTTTAGTTTGTACGTTTTCGATTTACTGGTTTTGTTTCCTGGTTCGATTATTTTCGTTGCAAAGATAGCGTGTTAATATTATAAAACATATAAAATATGTAACAAAAAATGTAAAAAATGTAAAAACGCCCCCTAAAACGCCCTGTTTTGTCAAATATGGGTATCAAAATACGTGCTTTATCCAAAGAAACACTGAAACAAGAGGCAGGGAAAAGGAAGCAGAAACAAATGAGGCAGCATAAAGAAGGAAAAGTGATTAAGCCCTGATAGAAATTTCCTCCGCCCTAGAGGAAATCTATGTTGCAGGCCGAGCAACTTGTGTTGTAGGGCGAACAACTTATGTTGCAGGACCTGCAACATAAACCGCACCTAGAGGTAAGGAATAATATCTCTGGAGGGAATCTTATTCGCTTGCAGGTTGTTATAAAGAAAAAAACAGGAAAAACAAAAATTTCTATTCCCTTGAAACTAATAGAGGATATAGTTGTGGTTATCGTTAAGGTTAGAGTTTTTTAGGCTTGAAAAGCCGATGTTTTTGCTCACGAAGTATGTGAAGGCTCTGAAAGAGAAAAAGATGAGAGGTGGAGATTTTTATCCGAGAGCTTGCTCACGAGGAAAAATAAACACCTTTCATCTTGTAAGGACTGTAAGTCCGACACATACTGAAATGAGGGTTTTTACGGTTTTTGTCAAAAAAAATCTTGCAAGGAAAAGCTTTATCGTTTACTTGCCGTCTATTTTGTTTCCATTAAAATATAATAAGGTGTATTCATGAACAAAAACAGGAAAAAGTTTGGTGGTGTCGGATAGTTTTCATAACTTTGCACATTATTTCATACAAAATAACAAACAACCATCAAACGGTCAAACTATGTTGAAGAAATTGTGTTCGATTATTGCCCTGCTGACACTTGCCGTTTCAGCAGCAATGGCACAGGTAACCACATCAAGCATGTCTGGTAAGGTGACAGGCGACAATGAGGAAATCATCGGCGCCCATGTTCAGGCAGTGCACGTGCCCTCAGGCACCAAATATGTAGCCGTAACCAACATCAACGGTCGATACAGCATGCAAGGAATGCGACCAGGTGGGCCTTATGAGGTCACCATCTCGTATATAGGCTATGAGACCAAGACCACCAAGAACATCACCCTCGTTCTGGGCGAGACCTACAAACTGGACGAAGATATGTCGGAAAGTACTGCTCAACTGACAGACGTGGTCATCACGGGGTCGGCTTCGAAGTTTGCACATGAAAAGATGGGAACCTCTACTAACATCTCCTCAGAACAGTTGAGAAACATACCAGCCGTGAATCGCTCAATCGAAGACCTTATCAGGCTTTCACCCTACGGAGGTAGCGGCATGAGCCTTGCAGGACGTGACGGACGTATGGGTAACTATACGGTCGACGGAGCCAACTTCAACAACAACTTCGGACTGACAGCCAGCCTGCCTGGTGGCGGAAACCCAATCTCCATCGATGCCCTCGAAGAGCTGCAAGTGGTGATTGCTCCCTACGACGTGCGCCAGACGAACTTCATCGGAGGTAGCATCAATGCCATCACGAAATCGGGTACCAACCAATTCAAGGGCAGCGCATACATCTTCCACAAGAATGAAAACATGAGGGGCGATGCCATCGACAGAGAGCAGATAGCCGGTATGAGAGAAAAAGAGCAGGAGACCACCTATGGATTCACTTTTGGAGGACCTATCATCAAGAACAAACTGTTCTTCTTCGCCAACGCAGAAATCATCACCTCGCCAACCGTGATTAACCGCTGGAAAGCCACTGAAGACGGTGTGGCCAATGCCAACAACTATCAGTCACGCACCACGATTGCTGATTTGCAACAAGTATCGGACTTCGTTCGCCAGAACTATGGCTACGAAACAGGATCGTTCACCAGTTTCCCTGCAGAGGACAAGAACTACAAAGTGCTGGCACGTGTGGATTGGAACATCACAGACCGGCACAAGGTTGCTGTACGCTATAACTACACCAAGAACCAGGTATGGAAGAAGACCAACGATATGTCTATGGATGGTGGAGCACGAGGAGCTCATGCACGTTTCTCTGACTATGCAATGAGCTATGCCAACTCTCTTTATTCTATGGACAACCTCGTACATTCGTTCTCAGTGGATCTGAACAGTCGCCTGACAGACAACCTGTTCAACCAGTTGCTGGTGACCTATTCGAAGATGGACGATATGCGAGGAAGCAAATCGAGCAACTTCCCATTCATTGATATCCTCGACGGCAATGGTGACAACTACATATCGTTGGGTCATGAGCTGTTCTCTTGGAACACCGGCGTGCATAATAAGGTGTGGTCGATCAAGGACGATATGACCTACTATCTCGGCAAACACAAAATCATGGGCGGCCTCTACTATGAGTACCAAATGGCAGACAACGCTTACCAACGCAACGGAACTGGCTATTATCGCTATAGGAGCCTGAACGACTTCCTGAACGGCGGCACGCCTGAAATCGTAGCGTTGACCTATGGATACGGAGGTGAGCTCAACCCAGCAGGACGTGTCGTATACAACAAAGTGGGTTTCTATGCACAGGACGAATGGAACATCAACGACAAGTGGAAAATCACGTTCGGAACCCGTATCGATGGATTCTTCTTCAACAACAAAGAACTGATGACCAACAACGCCATTCTGGACCTCAGCTATAACGGTCGCCACCTCGATACAGGCAAATGGCCAACAGATAACTTCGTTCTGTCGCCTCGACTCGGATTCTCATACGACGTATTCGGCGACAAGACCTTGAAGGTGCGTGGAGGTTCTGGTCTGTTCTCAGGACGTCTGCCACTCGTGTTCCTCGTCAACATGCCCAACAACTCCAACATGCTGCAATATAAAGGTATATGGAACGCAACAGGCAACAAAGGCACACAAGCCAATATGGATCAGTTCAGCGGTCGAATCATGAACAGCCAGGAACTCTATAACTACGTCTCCACCCACGACCTTCAAGGAAATGCGTACACAGACCCACAGACTCAGACAGCTCTGGGCCCTGCCACCATCTCACCTGATGAAGGCACAGTAGGCTCGACCATCTCAGGAGTGGATAAGAACTTCAAGATGCCACAGATATGGAAGACCTCGATCGCTGTCGACTACAAGATTCCTGTATCATTCCCATTCACCGTTACCATCGAAGGTATCTTCAACAAGATGCTGGACGATGTATGCATCAAGGACTGGAGCGTCAAGGACGTCTCGACCTTCAGCCGTTTCAAGGGAGCCGACAACCGTCCTATCTATCAGGACTACTACCTGACCTACACTAACACAAACGGAACGGAGACCCAAATGCCTAATGCATACGTCCTCACGAACACCAGCAAGGGCTACGGATGGACCTTCAACATCACGTTGGATGCCAAACCATTCGACTGGATGAGTCTCATCGCAGCTTATACACACACCATCACGAAGGAAATATCAGGTATGCCTGGCAACGATGCTTCGTCAGCATACAGCAATATCCCTACCGTCGATGGACCTAACTACCCCAAACTGCACAACTCAGGCTTCCTGACTCCTGACCGTTTCCTCCTATCAGCCGGCATTCATGACAAATCGGGCAACCACTATGACATCATCTATGAGGCTTCTCACGGAGGTGCGTCATTCAATTACTCAGCTTGTCTGACCAACGACATGAATGGCGATGGATACAAATCCGACCTCATCTATGTTCCAACAGACCAGGAGGTTGCCAATGGAGAATTCCGTTTCAAGACAGCTGACGACCAACAGCGTTTTATGGATTTTGTCCATAACAACGACTACTTCAAAAGCCATCAAGGAAAATACACAGAAGCATTCGGCATGCACTCACCTTGGGTACACAACATCGACTTCAGCTACAAGCACGACTTCAAATTCCATCTGGCAAAGCAGAATCACATGCTGCAACTCAGCTTCAACATGAAGAACGTTCTCAACTTCTTCAATTCAACCTGGGGCGTTCAAAAATATGTCAATCCGGAAATCGGAGGTACAGACTGCATCGCTCGCGTATTGAAATACGAAGGAACGGATGCAGACGGATACCCAACCTTCTCTACCCCAGCCGCCATTAACGGTTCAACCCAACTATGGCTTCCATACCACCATATCGACCAATGCTGGCATGCGTCAATTGGCATCAGGTATACATTTAATTAAAGAAACAACCAGTAACTAACGAAAAAAAACAACAACATGAAGTACCAAATCATCGTCTTGACTATTGCCGCATTGGTTGTTGCCAGCGATTGCTTCGCATGGGGGCAGGTGGGTCACGACACAACTTGCGCCATCGCAGAGCAACACCTGAGCAGACGGGCAAAGAAGAAGATAAAAAAGATATTCAAAGGGAAAAGTCTGGTGTACTGGGCCAACTGGCTCGACAACGAAAGCCACACGCCAGAACATGAGAACTGGAAACCCTGGCACTACAAGAATATCGAGGCAGACCAAACATACGACGAAGTACCTCCAGCAAAGGATGGCGACATCGTCACAGCACTCAAAGAACAAGTGGGCAAACTGAAATCAGGAACACTTTCGGAAGACGAAGAGGCACTTGCCCTGAAGATGGTGATACACTTCATGGGCGACCTGCACCAACCTTTCCACCTAGGCCGTTATGCCGACTACGGGGGCAACCTTGTGAAACTGACAGTCTTCGACAAAGAGAGGAACCTACACGCCTTATGGGACGAGGAAGTCGTTGAATGCGCCCATAGGTGGACTTATACCGAATGGGCAGAACAGATTGACCGCATCAGCAAGCAAGAGCGTAAAGCGATGGAGCAAGGAACATTTGACGATTGGGCACGCGAGACATATGAAATCTGTCAAGGCATCTATGAAGATACGCCTGAAGGTTCAGAAATCTCGTACGACTACATCGCCAAATACACTCCACTCGTAGAGCAGCAACTGCTGAAGGCAGGCATCAGATTGGCACGCGTTCTCAACGAAATCTTCTGAAAAAAGTCCTTAAAAGAGGCAAACAGATTGCTAAGTGATTGTTTTGCATGATTTTACATAAAAAAATCGCAAAAAAATTTTTCTTATTAAGCAGAAAATACTAACTTTGCAGTCCATTTGCGTTGTGCGAAGCGAAAACAACCACTTCGTACATCGCGAATTTGTGAGCAACGATAACTTAAAAAAAACAAGTAAGATATGACAAAATCAGACATCGTAAATTCAATTTCAGAGCAAACCGGTATTTCCAAAGAGGAAGTATTTACGGTCGTTGAAGCATTTACATCAACCGTAAAGGATGGTCTGCTCAATGACAAAGAAGTGTTCCTTCGCGGTTTCGGTTCCTTTACCATCAAGGTACGTAAAGAACGTACGGGTCGCAACATCAAGCAGAACACGACCATCTTCATTCCATCACACAAGACTGTTGTGTTCAAGCCTGCAATCGCTTTTGCAGAAGCAATGAAGGAGAAATAATGGCGTGAGACCCCTCACAGAAGCATTTTTAATTAATCAACAATAATATAAACCCTTTAATTTTTCAGTATTATGCCAAACGGTAAGAAGAAAAAAAGACACAAGATTTCTACACACAAGCGTAAGAAAAGACTAAGAAAGAA
>CADBSN010000183.1 GCA_902797255.1 uncultured Bacteroidales bacterium
ACTTGGTTATACGACGTCAGGCGAATGGTACGAATATACAGTCAATGTGCTGGTAGCTGGACCATACAAGTATAAGGCAACCGTATCGTCAGGAAACAACACTTCGTCATTCAGCTTCGGACTATCCGACGGAGAGAATGTCACAGAGCTTGCATCTGTATCTGTACCACAGACTGGCGACAACGACTGGGGCACTTACCGTACCGTTGAAGGAACACTTAAACAGGAGTTAGCCCTCGGCAAGCAGACCTTCCGCATCACCATCGATGGCGCTTACTGTAACATCGATAAGATAGAGTTGATCTGCACGGCTACAGGCATCAACGACATCACAACAGTCGCTCCGCAGCATAAGCAGTTGTACAACCTCGCAGGTCAGAGAATCAACAACCTGCAACCTGGCATCAACATCGTAGATGGCAAAAAAATATTCATGAAGTAAAGAACAACCATCATCGATTTCACACAGCAAAGAAAACAGACAAGGAACCACTCCCTGTCCGTTTTTTTTGAAGTTAATGGAGTTAGCGAAGTTAGCGGCCTTACGGCCTCGAAGTTACCGCCCAGAGCTACGCTCTTCGCTCCGACGATACCATAGGATGCTATTAAGCCAGGAGTCGAGAGTCAAGAGCCCTCTAGACTCTAGGCCCTAGACTGTGCAAACGAAGCGATAACTCCGGAAAATTATAAACCTGAAGCCAATTGCAAAAATGAAAAAAGAGGGAGAAAGAAGAAGAAAAACAAATTTTTTATCACTAAATTTTGAAAGAAGGGTTCAGCGTATCGGATTATTTCGTAACTTTGTATCCCGTATTTTACAAATTGAAAATTGATAGTTGACAGTTGATATATTTAAGGGCTGAAAGTCCGAAAAAGTATTTACCAAAACATAAAAACCAGAAAGGAAAAAAGAGATGAAATACGGTTTTGACAACGACAAATATGTAAAAATTCAATCCGAACACATCAAAGAGCGCATAGCTCAGTTCGGCAACAAATTGTATCTGGAACTTGGTGGAAAATTGTTTGATGACCACCATGCGAGTCGCGTGTTGCCAGGCTTCCAACCTGACAGTAAACTGAAGATGTTGCAGCAGCTGAGCGATAGTGCTGAGATTGTGATTGTAATCAGCGCTGTGGACATTGAGAAGCAGAAGGTTCGTGGCGACCTTGGCATCACTTACGACATGGATGTGTTGCGTCTACGCGAGGAGTTCCAGAAACGAGGCTTTTTGGTAAGTAGTGTGGTCATCACTCACTATAATGGTCAGAGTTCAGCCGACGCCTACAGCCAACGCCTGAAACGAATGGGCATCCAGTCATACTTCCATTACACCATTGAGGGATATCCTTCGAATGTGGCCCTCATCGATTCGGAAGAAGGATTCGGTAAGAACGACTACGTGAAGACCACTCGTCCGCTCGTCATCGTAACGGCTCCAGGTCCTGGAAGCGGAAAGATGGCTGTGTGCTTGAGTCAGTTGTATCAAGAGCACCAGCGTGGCATCGAGGCCGGGTATGCGAAGTTCGAGACTTTCCCCGTTTGGAATCTTCCGCTGAAGCACCCTGTGAACATCGCCTACGAGGCAGCGACTGCTGACCTGAACGACGTGAACATGATCGACCCGTTCCATTACGAGGCATACGGTAAGATCGCCATCAACTACAATCGCGACATCGAGATATTCCCTGTGCTCACGGCTTTGTTCGAGGGCATCTACGGTGAGAACCCCTATAAATCACCTACAGACATGGGAGTGAACATGGTGGGATTCTGCATCTCCGATGATGAAGTATGTCAGAATGCTTCGAAGGACGAAATCATACGCCGCTACTACACAGCCCTTAATCATCTAGCCAATGGTGACGGAAACGACAACGAGGTAAGCAAGATTGCCTTGCTGTTCAAACAGGCGAACATCAACAGCGCCTACCGCAAAACCACTGTTGCTGCGAAAGAGCGTAAGGAACAGTCGTTGGGTAAGGCTTGTGCAGCCATCGAATTGGCAGACGGAACCATCATCACGTCGGAAGAGAGCCCATTGCTTGGTCCGAGTGCAGCACTCATTCTCAATGCCACCAAGGAGCTGGCAGGTATAGACCACACCCTGAAACTGATTCCTCAGGACCTGATAGAACCCATTCAGAAGACCAAGACCGAATATCTTGGCGGCAACAACCCACGCCTACATACCGACGAAGTGCTTGTAGCCCTTTCAGTACTGAGCACACACGACGAGAACTGTCGCAAAGCCCTCGAAAGTCTTCCAGAACTTCGTGGCTGTCAGGCTCATTGTACCGTGATGCTGAGCGAAGTAGATCGTAAGATATTCAAGAAACTGGGTGTAGGATTGACTTGTGATCCGGTGAAGAAAAGGTAAGAAGAACAGAAGGAGTTAGCGCTGCGCTCGAAGTTAACGAAGTTACCGCTACGCTCGAAGTTACCGCCCAGAGCTATGCTCTACGCTCCGACAATAGATAGAAGGTGTTAACATCTGCAAAGTGCCGTCGAACGAAGTGATAACTCCGAGGCCGTAAGGCCGATAACTTCGTTAACTTCGAGCGAAGCGATAACTTCTAAATAACATACGCATGAATCTATACAGAATACTTATCATCATATTATCCCTATTTATTGTCTCGCCTACGTTCGCTATTAAGAAAAAGAAGATAAAAAAGGGTGAGATGGTATCGGTTGGTGCACCTGAGCCAGACGGTCCTGCCAGTTCATACCAAGCGACACCCGATGTCAACGCACCCAGAGTGAAGCAGCCCCTCATCGGATTGATTGCGTATGAAGGTGACCACCTGCACGGCATCGATGTGAGCCACTATCAAGGACGAATCGACTGGAGAGCTGTAGCCAAAGACAAAAACGTAGGATATGTTTATCTCAAGGCGACAGAGTCAAACTACATGGTGGACGACACCTACGCATACAACCTGGCAGAAGCTCGCAAGAACGGCCTCAAGGTCGGTAGCTACCATTTCTTCCGTCCTGGTGTGTCAGCAGCCGGACAGTTTGCCATCTTCAAACGTGTGATCGACAAAAAGAAGCAAGACCTGCTGCCACTCATCGATGTAGAAGTGACAGGAGGAGTTTCTATCGAAACCCTGCATGCCCGTCTCCAGGAGTTCCTACGACTCGTGACAGAAGAATATGGTCGACGTCCTGTCATCTATACAGGTCGCAACTTCTATAACAAGTATTTTGCAGGCTATTCGTTCTATAAGCCCTACCTATTCATGATTGCCATGTATAATACCGAAGAGCAACCCTATCTCGCAAATGGCGATGATTATGTGATTTGGCAGTATTCATGCAAGGGACGTATCAACGGTATTCGTGGCGAAGTAGATCAAAGTCGGTTTGTAGGAAGACATACCTTAAGTGAAATCATGTATAAGTAATGGACCCTCTCCCCCTGACCCTTGACTCTTGACTCTTGACCCTCGACTCTTGACCCTCGACCCTTGAACATTGAACTTTGAACCTTGAACCTTGAACTTTGAACTCTTGACCCTTCAAATATATGAGAATCATCTTTAGTTTAATCATTTGGTGCTGGGCACTGATGGGCATCGCCCAATCGGTGGAGTACACAGCTGCTGACAGCATCCGTATTGAGCAGATGTTGAAGCAGGTGCAGCGTGAGAAGCCAGAGAATGCGATGCTCTATTTCGGCAAGCAATTTCTGGGTGTACCTTATGTGGGACATACATTGGAAGTGGGCGATAAGGAACACCTTATCATTAATACACGCGAGTTAGATTGTACCACCTTCGTAGAAAACGTGTTGGCACTCTATCTGTGTTATCAACAGAAGACAGCTTCGTTCCATTCGTTCTGCGAAAACCTGCGTAACATTCGTTATCGGGGAGGAAGTCTGACGGACTACACATCACGTTTGCATTATTTCACATGGTGGGGCGAAGACAACGAACAGATGGGATTTGTGAAGTCTGTAGGGACAAACAAGTTCCCATTCACAGCCACCCAGCGGCTGAACATCAACTACATGACGACCCACCCTACCCTTTACAAACATCTTAAAGCCAATCCACAGTTTGTGAAGGTGATTGCCGCACAAGAGAAGGCATCAAATGGGAAGACCTACCGATATATACCCAAGGCATTGCTGAATCGTAGCGAGACAGAACTGTCCGACATCAAGACAGGAGATATCGTGTCGCTCATCACCAAAAAGGCAGGACTTGACACCAGCCATGTAGGAATTGCCGTATGGCAGAACGGGAAACTCCACTTGATGCATGCATCATCAAACTATAAGAAAGTAGTTCTTGACACAACCACCTTCTACGACTACGGACAGAGTCACACATCAATGCTGGGCATCAGGGTGTACCACCCAATGTAAAACGCATAAAAAAAGAAATCATTAATCGTTCGGAAACCTCTATCCTCCAATATCAACAACAGTAATGCCGGAACCTCCGAATTGTGGATGTTCATCATGATATCCAGTCACCTCAGGAATGGTGTCGAGGTACTGACGGATCAGTTGGCGAAGGATACCGTTTCCTGTCCCATGCAGTATCCGGATGCGTGATGCATTTGCCACCAACGCATCATCGATATAAAGGCTGATGGTCTGCATACATTCATCGCCTCGCAACCCACGAACATCTATCTCTCCTGTGAAATGGAGTGTTGTCTCACGAATCTGATCCTGTGTATGTGAGGTGACAAACGTGACTTCGCGTGTCGCAGCTTTCGGCGCCTGTGTAGGTTCAAGTTGATTGAGTTTCACATTGATCTGTATGGAACCAAACGCAACAAGTGCCTCATTGCCGTTGAGTTTGAGAATACGGCCTGTAGTGGTCTGTCCTTTCATCTTGACATAACTGCCCACGGCCAAAGACCCCCTCTGCCCGTTGGGCATTGACCCCTCTATGGGGAGACTATGAGGACCGTTTCCACCAGACCCCCTCTCCATAGAGGGAGAGGGAAGGCGCGATGATTTGCGAGTCGGGGGGAGAGGGTCTGCCTCCAGCTTCTCTTTGAACTTCGTGAGTTTCTCTCGCACTTGTTTCGTGCGTTCACGTTCGGCCTGTGCCTGCTTGATTTCGCGTATGGTACGCTCGATCTTGGCATTCGAACTGTCCAACAGCTGTTGAGCCTCGGCTTTCGCCTTTGCAATAATCTCATGCTTCTGGGCATGAATACGGTCGAACTCGTCCTCATAGCGCTGGATGGTCGACTCTAATTTCTTCTCCTTATGATGAATCTCCTGACGTTTGTTTTCCCAATAACGCTTATCGCGTGAGATGTCCTGCAGGTATTTATCGGCAGAGATGTAGTTTTGACCGACTAACTCGGAAGCTTCGGCTATAACATCCTCTGGAATACCTATCTTGCGCGCTATCTCGATAGCGAACGAGCTGCCTGGATTTCCGATACGTAGCTGGAAGAGCGGTTGCATCTGTTGACGGTCGTAGAGCATAGCGCCATTGATGATGCCAGGGGTGTCCTGAGCAAACTCCTTGAGGTTCTGGTAATGTGTAGTGATGACTCCAAATGCTTTTTTCTCATTAAAGCGTTTCAAGACAGATTGGGCAATGGCCCCACCTATCTGAGAGTCTGTACCGCCACCAAACTCATCGATAAGAATCAGTGTAGAGAAGTTGGCATTCTTCATCATGAACTTCATGTTCATCAGGTGTGAA
>CADBSN010000184.1 GCA_902797255.1 uncultured Bacteroidales bacterium
CCTGCGCCCTGTATTGGGGCAGCTCCAATAATAGTTGTTGCTCTTTTACTTACGGTGGTGATTGTGAAGCCATTGAGCAAATATGTTATGTTCTAAAGAACATGGTGCAAAGATAATACTTTTCCCCGAAACCGCCATACATTTCCTACATTATTTACTATGTATGGACAGAAAACGGGCAGGAACCAGCCGTTCATACCCGATGCGTTATACCTTATTATATATATTAATAGATGACCAGTCCGGCGAGTCCGGCAAGGATAATCATGAGAATGGGGTGGACTCGGAAGAGGCGAGTGCCAATGAAAGCGAAGGCGAAAATGAGCAGGCTAGCAATGAATTGGAACGTGCTTTCTGACGGACTACCAAAGTTGTCTGCCGACATGAGGAGGATGGCTGCTGCAGCAATCAAACCAACGATAGCGGGACGTAGTAATGAGAAGATGTTCGTGATGGTTGAGGTCTTGCTGTACTTCAACAGTATCTTACTAATGGTCAGCATAAGGAGGAACGGTACCCAAAGTACACTAAGCGATGTAAGAATGGCACCAAGGATACCCATCCATTCGGGATAGCCTTCGTTCATCACGGCTGTGTAGCCTGTGTAAGTTGCACAGTTGATGCCAATAGGCCCAGGTGTGCTCTGACTGATGGCTACTATATCGGTAAATTCCGAAGAGGTCAACCATTCGTTCTTCTCAACCACCTCGTTATGGATGAGCGACAGCATGGCGTAACCGCCCCCAAAGTTGAAGGCACCTATCTTGGTAAATACGATGAACAACTGCCAGAATATCATTTCCTTAATTACTGTTTGACAATTTACTATTTACGATTGTTTTTTATTCATTCCTTATTTGTTCATTTCTTCTCTTCGCCTCTTATTCTTCCCCATACGAAACCGGCAAGGCCTGCGACGAGGATGATCCAGATGGGTGAGACGTCAAAGGCTGTGATGAGGATACATGCCACAATGGGAATCCACAAATTGTAGAGTGTGATCTTTGCCGTCCGAGCCATTGAGAAACAGGGTGCGGCAATGAGTGCAACCACAGCAGGACGTACGCCCATGAATATCTTTTCGATATAGACATTCTCTTTGAATGCACGGAAGAACATGGCGATGAAAAGGATGGAAACAATGGAGGGTAGGGCTACACCAAGTGAACCGATGATGCCTCCCATCACTCCACGGGCCTTGTTGCCGATGTGGCTGGCCATGTTGATGGCGAACAGACCTGGTGTGCTTTGTGCTACGATGAGGATGTCCATGAACTCTTCGCGAGTGAGCCATTGCTTACGGTCAACAATTTCCTTCTCCATGATTGGAACCATGGCGTAGCCGCCTCCGAGAGTGAAAGCTCCGATTTTGGCGAAAGTGAAGAACATGCTTACCAAATCTGTATTCATGCGTTCCTCTCCTCCCATTCTTCCTTTGTTCGTGTCCAACGCTTATGTGTCCACAGCCATAGTTCAGGATGCTGACGGATGTCTGCCTCCAAGAGTTCAAAATACTTATCGGTAATATCGTAATCGGACATCTCTTGTGGAGAGAGTGTGATAGGAACCAAACGACATTGGTAATAGCCGCGCTTCACACGGGTCACACTACCATAATAGACGAGCGAGTTCAACTTCTTTGCGAGTTCCTCTGTTCCGATGAACACGGCTGATTCGTGTCTGAGGAACTGACAGAAATGATGAATGGCATCCCAGCGAGGTTGCTGGTCGGCAATCATACCACAGATGACAGGCTTGTCGCCTGCATTCAACTGTATCATCCGCCGCACTGTCTTGCGCATCTTGATACACTCACCACCATATTGTTCACGCAGTTGAATGAAGAGCTCGTCGAACACATCATCGGTCAAGGGATGATACACTTGCGAACAGTGTACGCCTGGTGTCCAATACTGGAGAGAGGCAATCCATTCCCAATTGCCGAAATGGCCCAACATAAGAAACAGAATTTTTTGTTCGTTGTTAAAAGTCCCTAAGGCTTTATCGCAATCTACGAAAACCATACGTCGCATCATCTCATCCTTTGACATGGAGAACTGCTTGATCATCTCTACGAACGTGTCGCAGAACTGATGATAGAATTTGCGTTCGATGGTCTTTATCTCCTTGATGTCTTTTTCAGGGAAACATTCGGTCAGTTGTTGGCGAACCAGCTTACGACGATAAAATGCAAAAACAAAAGGATAGGCTATGTCGGATAGCACATAGAGTAATCTCATCGGAAAGAGCGAGATGAGATAGAACAATGTTCGTATGAAATGGTATAATACCTTTTGTCTCTTATTGAGCTCCATATTTTCTAGCTAGGTTCACAATCATCTGGGGTGTTATCTGCCGCATGCATGGGTAGTCGCCCTTACTGCAAGGCTTACTTCCGTAAATGGAACAAGGACGGCACGGCATCGGAATCTGAATGATGGATTCTTCGGGTTGGTTCCATGCAACAAATCCTGCTTTCGGATGTGTTGCTCCCCAAATTGATATCGTTTGGACTCCCATGATTGCAGCCATATGCATATTGCTCGAATCCATTGCTATCATCAACCGAAGGTGGCTCATCAACATCAATTCCTGTTTGAGACCATTACATTTGCCAACTACCGAGACGACATTCTTGCGTTCCCATGATTCCAGCAAAGAACCTTCCTCATGACCTGCTCCGAACAGGTATACCTGATTGCCGCTATCTGCAAGCATGTCGACCACCTGATGCATCAATTCCAAAGGATATACTTTCCCTGGATGGCCTGCAAAAGGGGCAATGCCGATGGCCGGCTGTTGAACGTCGAACGGGATGGAAATATCCGCAATGGTAGGGGGAGCATAGTTGATTTCCAACTTCAGTCCCAATTCCTGAAATACAGTAGCATATTTTTCTGCTATCGGCATCAAAGGTTCGTGCTCCAATCCATGGCCAATCAATGCTTTACGATCTGCTCTCCCTTTACGAATGACAGCGACTTTCGTGCCATTCAAACGAAACCTTGTTCGTAGATATTTGGTACGTAACACATCGTGAAGGTCAGCAACGGCATCAAATCGTTCATTCTTCAATTGACCGTAGAGTTTGCCTAATCCTGCAATACCATGATAGTCTTTCAAGTTTACCCCCATGACTGTTACGTTGGCTGGCACCCAAGAAAACAAATCTACCATTCTTTTTTGTGTGAGAAGAGTGACTGACAGGTTGGGATTGCTTTTGGCCAACGATGTGATGATCGGAACCGTCATCGCCACGTCACCCAAAGCAGAAAACCTTATGATTAGTAGTCTCTTCATCTCAAGTAACAAATAAATGGGAGAATCCTTTATTTCTTTCCGTAAAGAATCGGATTTGTGCTCGGATCGTTGTACATCTTCATTTGCTTATACACCTTCATGTATTTTCTGCCAGCTGCGATGTCATTTAGCAGTTGGTCGATAGCAAGTGAAAGGTCTTTCTGCTGTTCGAGCAATACATTCAATTTTTGCTGACAGAGCGATTTGTGCGCTTCTGTGGCATCATCACGGCTCACTTGTTCACGCATGTGGTAGATCTTTAATGCGAGGATGCTGAGACGGTCAATCGCCCATGCAGGACTTTCTGTGTTGATAGTCGCTTCAGGTAATACCTTTACGCCTCCATACATGGAAAGAAAATACGAATCAATTCGTTCGACCAAATCCGTACGGTCTTGGTTACTCTTGTCGATGCGACGTTTCAGGGCCAAAGCATCTGATGGATTGATCTGTGGGTCACGAATGATGTCCTCCAAATGCCATTGAACCGTATCAATCCAGTTCTTTACATACAGGTCATACTCAATCGTTCCTCTCTCGTAAGGATTATGAATGTCCTGATCGACATCATCTATCAAATGATAATCTTTAATTACTTGTTCAAATATTGGGGTACAAATCTGTGTAAATGACATAAAACGATGATTATTTGCTTTTTTTCTTGTTTCGCGCATCTTATAACGCAAAAAAGTATTAACTTTGCAGTCTCAAAACTGCCTTCATAGTTCAATGGA
>CADBSN010000185.1 GCA_902797255.1 uncultured Bacteroidales bacterium
CACAACATCTCTGGGGGATTCTAAGCCTCTCCCCCAATAATCGGACTGCAAAGGTACTGCTTTTTCTTCTTTTAGAAACCATTCAAGTCCCCGTAAAGCTAATATTTATGTTTATTTAACATTAGGCGGCTGTCATTCTTTTACCTTATTATATTATACCCTGTGGATTCATAGATGCATTTGGAGGCGCGAAGATAATAGTAAATAGCGGTGGGAGTTTCAAAATCGTCAAAAATAGTTTTAAAATTAACAAAATCTGATTGCATCAGACATTCGGGACTATGTTATTTGGAGAAATTTGCTTATATTTGCAAAAAAATTGGAAACAAAAAACTAAATTGATATTTATGAATAAGAGTATTATTTCAAGTACCGCCTTACTATTATTGACGCCTACGTTCTGCTACGCCCGCAGTTATACGCTGGCCGATGCCAACCATATCATCGTGATACTGGTCTTCATCGTGATAATACTCATCGCAATGGGATGCTACAGTATATACTATAATAGGATTATCAGTCAGCGAAACGAGCAGCTTCGCCGCATTCTCACGGCTCTGGATGAATACCGGGCCATAGTGGGCAGCGGGGTTCTGTCGCTGGACGAGCAAGAAGAGGTTTTGAAGAAAAAACTGTCGAAGCCGAAGGAAGTAAAGGTGGTTCAGAAGGAGGGAGAGCAGAACTTCTTCGTGATGATGGATGCCCGCGTAAACAAAGAGAGACCCTTCACGGATCCTGATTTCGACCACGATGCACTGGTTAAGTTTATGGGAGTCAATGATGAGACTTTCTGCGAACTGGTGCCGCGCTATAAGGATCCAGATAGAACGCTTGATTATATCAACTCCCTACGAGCAGAATATGCCGCAAAGATTCTCATGGAGCATTCAGATTACTCGGCAGAAGACATTGCCAGTATGTGTGGTTTCAAGAATACGACTGCATACAACAAAGTCTTTAAATTCGCCTTTGGCATCACGCCTACCGACTTTATGAATAGCATGAGCCAGATGTTCAAGAAAAAACAAAATTAATAAGAAAAGAATACGAGTCTCATGACGATTGTCTGGAGGATTTTGCTTAACTTTGCCAAAAACTAAAAAAATAACATAACAGTGAAACAAACAATTATTGCAATGTTTACAGCCGCAGTGCTCCTGCTATGCATGGGTGCCTGCTCGGACAAGGAAGACAACCCCACACGCCCCAGCCAACAGAAGATGGAAGAGAGTCTCATCGGCCTATGGTACGAGGAGTTTGAGTATAAGGATGTGACCGAGGACGGAAAGCCCTTCAACCGCGCTTTGATAGCAGTGGAGGCCAAGGCCGACCACACGGGCTACTTGGCACTGGCTGTGTTTGATGACGAATTCAACGAGCCGCTCGAGATTTACGGCGGTCCGAAGGATGCGCCGTTCACATGGCAGGTGACAGCCGAGGGACATGTCATCCTGACTGACCCGAATACAGGCTCGTCCATCAGTTCGGCCCGTACAACACGTAGTGACGAGAATCACAGCGACTTTGTCGACATTGGTCAGATAAACATGAATTGTGAGTCGGCCCGTATCGTCTTCAGCAATACAACCCATAAAGGTTCGCTTGTCAAGGTTAATGGCGATAAGAACGGTTTGATTCAGGGCTGGATGGCGAAGTCTACACTTCCTCGGGCCTGCATCACCGATAGCATCCCGGTGGAGCTTTTCCCCGACTACATGAATTACGTGTTCAACTACCCTTCGGTCGACCCCTTCGGCAATCCCTGCACACTCAGCGGCACCATCACGGTCGACAAGTCGATGGTAAAGGACAATAAGCCCTTTCACGGCATTCTGCTCTACAACCACTTCACAATCTATGCCACCTCTCAGGCTCCCTCGCGTGGAGCTGTCGAGTTCCCAACGGGTGCTGCCATCACCAAATTCATTGTCGTAGCCCCCGACTACTACGGCTTCGGCATCACAGAGAAAGAGCCGCAGGCCTATTGTATCTCACGGGCCAACGGACGTGCCTCGCTCGATGCCTACATCGCTGCCAAGCGGTTGATAGAAGACCTGAAAGTGAAAAAAGGCAACGACTTCGTCATCGCGGGCTATTCGGAGGGTGGACAGACCACGATGGGTGTGCTGCGCGAAATATCAGAACGTCATCCTGAGATAAAGGTGAAACGAGCCTTCGCCGGCGACGGTCCCTACGACATCAACTCGATGTATGACGCCATCACCAAAGGCTACACCGAGATGCCCAGCACCGTCTGCAACGTGCTCTATGCCTACAACCACTTCTTCCGTCTGGGTTACGACATCCA
>CADBSN010000186.1 GCA_902797255.1 uncultured Bacteroidales bacterium
ACCCCTGGATTCCACGGGCTTTCGGGCACATCGAGATGTGTCCGAAATGCCCGCGGCAATTGTCCGAGAACCATGCGGCAATTGTCCAGCCGAAAATAGAATGCTTGTCCGACAACGTTGGAATATACGATGTGCGTTTTATTGGGAAAATGTGGGGGTGTAACAGTTATTACATTTGAAGGGGAGAATAATGATTAAGGTACATATTGAGTATGATGACTTTGGGGCCTATATGGAAGCGGTTGTTGACGGGGAGTTGGATGTGGTGTAAGAATGTGAGTGCGATAGTCGGATTGTGGAGATGATCCAGTTTGAATGATCAGGTGCAGCTTGAGCGGAAGATGCAGGGTTAATCGGCATGTTTCAATGAGATGCATATTAGGATGTCTCTATTTTTATAAGAAAACGATGAATTCGGATTAGTATATTTATATTGTCCGATGAAGGTATGACCCTTTTCGTTGCGAATAAAGCCATATTCAGGTATAATATTGAATGGATTCTTGTGCAAATCTACCAAAATTCAAAGCTCTTTATAGTTAAGGGGCGTTCGTATGTGATATCAAATTATGATTATTTGGGACAGCACTGGCCGGCGCTGGCTATGATTGGGAAGACGGCGTAAAACTACCTGCATACGGATGCTATAAGCTTGTACTTTTCGGAGAGCGGGTGGTAAAGGAGAGCTCTGCCGTTGCCAGAGACTGACGATACGCAGGTAGGGAGGATCTGGATCCTTAAGGGGGAATGGCTGCTCCCGCCGAATATGGATGATATTGTATAAGTCCTCCGGAACCTGAGAAACGATGCCGTGCAGGCCGGGCTGGATTCGTTGGATGATGCTAAAACGCTGCTGGAAAGCACGTCCCGGCTAGTAGCGTGGTTCATGGGCGAGGTATATGTAGAAACACATGGAAGACTATCTTTGATATTTCTGAAGAGTTTATTGATGAGATGGATTCAAAGTGAGTATTTTTATGAAGGAATAGTAGAGTATGGGTCAATTCATATGTGGTGAGTGTTTAGAGGAAATGAAAAAAATGTCTGATGAATGTATTGACTTCATTTTTACATCTCCTCCATATGCTGATCAGATAAAAGATTATGGCGCGACAGGAGTAAAGGTTAAGCCAAACCAATTTGATAATTGGTTTATTCCTCGTGCAAAAGAAATGTTTCGTATTTTGAAATCAAACGGAAGTTTTGTATTGAATATAAACGATAAGCTCGATGGAAAGTATCAAAGCATTTATGTTTTTAAACTAGTAGTTATGCTTGTAGAACAGGTAGGCTTTCATCTTGTTCGAGATTATATTTGGTATAATCCTGCAACTCCTCCGAATGTATTTTCGAGAGGTACTATGGGGAGAACAAAAAAATCTCATGAGTATTGTCTTTGGTTCAGCAAGTCTGCTGAATGGACCTTTAATATGGATTCAATAAGAAAACCCTATAGTGAAAAGATGCTTGAATTGTTTGAAGCTGCTCCAAAAGGTGATAGAAATACTAATTCACGTCCAAGCAGGCATAACTTCGATTTGAGTCATCGATGGAAGGACAATGGTGGTGCTGATCCAGGAAGTGTCCTTTCGATAAGCAATACAAGTAGTAATGATACATTTCATAGATTGTGCAAGCAGTTTGGAATTGGCCATCCAGCAAGATTTCCAGAAGCTCTTGTAGAGTTTTTTGTTAAGGCAGGAACAAATGAAGGAGATATCGTTCTTGACCCATTTGGTGGGTCTGGAACGACAGCCGTGGTTGCTCATCGGTTAGGTCGCGATTTCGAGTATATAGATATTAACCCAGATTATCATAGTATGGCACAGAAATGGTTCGATGTAGAGTTTTCATCCGATCGTATTTATGCGACGAATCTTTCAAGATTTTGCAATGAAATGCTCCCAAAATGTAAGTGGGATTTGTTACCATATGGTTTTTTGTATGATCTTTATGAAGCATGGTTTCCGAAGGTTGGTTTATATGAAAAGCCGCAGACAGCAAAAGTGTTCATCGACCGTTTAACGTCATATTTAAAGAATGATACTAATTGGTTAGTTGATGATCATTATTTAATGGTAGATGAAAAGAATATGCTAATGCCAGAGCCGCTAATTGCCGAATATAATCTGAAAAACTGGATGAATAAGAATTATCATGGTGATGACATTGATATGATAAGTAGCCCAGTTGTCCAATCGAAATATAAGGGGATTTACAGAAATGGCAAGCAATCGTCTGACACAGAAGGAGTTGCATAGCCTGTTTCTGCAGGATGTGGGATCAAATGCAGAAGATATCGTTGATAATGGAAAGAAACCATTGTATCTGAGATTATCATATCCTTTTAATCGCGAATTAAAGGTTTATATCTTTAACTGTACGGCTCCTCCAGGTGGCAGGTCAATCGATGAATTTAAAGTGCAATTAATACTGGATGGTCAAAAACGTGGTGAACGTGGAAAATTTGATATATCTGATGTAGAAACAACCTTAATTGTGGGATATGCTACACCTTTTGTTGATATTACAGGCGGTGTATGGGTACTATTTGAGTTAGATAAGCATATGGAGTTTGCTTATTCAGCAAATATACAAGTGTATCTGAGGCAGATTTTGCCTGCGCTTGAAGAGAATGTATATGTTTGTCAGAAACATAACAAAGAGATTTTGGTTATATCACAAAGACAGTATTTGAGAGAAGCCTTGCAGGAAAGATTCGATATAGATTTACGAGTGATGCTAGAGAGGGCAGAACATGGAATTAAAGGAACATGATTTCAGGCCAGATTATAATAAGAGCGATTATGACATTGCTGAAGAGTTCTATCTGCCTGCCATGCGGAGCTCTTGTCAATATGATCGTATATCTGGGTATTTTGGAAGTACGATTTATATTCTGGCTTGGTCTGCTCTTCAAGAATTTATTGAAAATGGAGGAAAAATACGTATTATTTGTTCTCCCATTATTTCTGATGAAGATAAAGAAGCGATGACTGAAGGTTATTCTGCTATTAATGATGTCATTGTTAAAGAGTCTCTTGCAAAAGAACTAGAAGAATTATTTTCTCTCGATTATTTAACGAAACCTTCTCGTGCATTGGCGTGTTTGGTTGCAGAAGGTATTATAGATATAAAAATAGCTGTCCCTAAAAGTGGTATGGAGCCTGATTTAGAAAGACTCTTTCATGATAAGGTTGGCATTTTCACAGATAAGAGCGGGAATACTGTTGGATTTCGCGGATCTATGAATGAGACATTTCAAGGATTATCTGACAATGGGAATTTTGAGTCTATTGATGTATTTCCAAGTTGGGCAGATGTAAGAGATTCACAGCGTGTAAAGAACGCTACAAATTATTTTGAGCGGTTATGGTATAGAACGGAACCAAATGTTCTGGTGTATGAGTTTCCAGAGGCTGTAAAAAAGAATCTTGTTGATAAAAGCAATGGTTATGATTGGCGTACACTTGTAAAAGAAATATCCACATCCATCTCCCTTTCTAAAAGATGGGCACCAAACAAGAGAAATGTTTTAAAGACGCCTCGAAAACATCAATTAACAGCTTTGGAAAACTGGGTAAAAAATGGAAGACATGGGATTTTGGAGCATGCTACTGGAAGTGGGAAAACGTTCACTGCTATTTGCGCGATAAGGGATGCGTTGGACAGAAAGAAAAGTGTATTAGTACTTGTTCCCTCCAAAGAATTACTGAGACAATGGAAAACCGAAATCGAATCTAACATTAGGGATATTTCTGTAAGATACCTAATGTGCGGAGATGGTTTTAATTCATGGAAATCGAATAATACCTTGCAATTATGGACTCGACCTAGTGATAAAGAGCACAAGATTACTATAGCAATAATGGATACTGCATGTAGTAATCAGTTCGTGAAAACAGTGGTTGATGGAACACATTTGTTGTTAGTTGCAGATGAAGTACATAGAATTGGCAGCCCAGCTAGGCAGAATATCCTAAATATTGACGCTGGTGAACGGTTGGGCTTATCAGCCACTCCGATAAGATATGGAGATCCTAATGGTACTACTGCTATTTTCGATTATTTTGGTGGTATCGTACCGCCTGTATTCTCATTAGAGGATGCAATTAAAAGTGATGTATTAACGAAGTATTATTATCATCCATTACGGGTATATTTAACTGATGAAGAACAGGAAGCTTGGCAAGCAATTTCAAAAGAAATCAGTAGGCTGATCGCCTTGTCTAAGAAGCCAGGAGAATCGATTGGTAGTATTATTTCCTCTAATCCCAAAATTAAAATAAAGTTACTTGCTCGTGCTCGTATTGTGAAGCAAGCTACAAATAAAGTGGGATTGGCACTAAATGTAATTAATAGATATTATAAGAGTGGTCAAAAATGGATTGTGTATTGCGATGATCAGGCACAGCTTAGAGCTGTTCTATCGTTATTATTGCAGTACGGCTTTGATGCATATGAGTATCATTCGGAGATGGTTGGTGATCGCAATGAGACGTTGAATTATTTTGGACACAATGGTGGTGTGCTTGTATCAATACGTTGCCTAGATGAAGGCGTCGATATTCCTTCAACAACACATGCATTGATATTGGCATCTTCGAAGAACCCAAGAGAATTCATACAGCGGCGAGGAAGAATTTTACGAAAATATCCTGGCAAGCATTTTGCTCAGTTATATGATGCGATAGTTATGCCAGAAAAGAATTTCAGTGAAGACGAAGTAGGAAATTCTATAGTAATGGCGGAGTTATCACGAGCCATTCAATTTGGAGAATGGGCAGAAAATCCTTCTTGTGTGGCAGATCTTCGTATTATTGCTCGAAGGTATGGCGTAAATTATCGAGATATTAAAGATGGAGGTCTTGAAGATGACGATGAGACAGAATTTGACTGAACTGTTAGCAGTACTCGAAGAGATACGCTCTAAAGAATTTCCTGATGTTCCTAAAGAAATGATAGAGCGTATTGCTGTATCACAGTATGACAATCAGGATGATCGGAATAAGGCAAGGACCGAAACAATGCATGTTATTGCAGAGTATGTCAATAAAATAGGTTGATCGGAGGCGCAATATGCTACATTTTAGACAAATGACGCTTCGAGATTTTGGCCCATATAAAGGTGAGCAGATCATAGACTTTACAGATCAATCTGGAGTTACCATTTTTTGGGGTAATAATGGTCGAGGCAAAACTACATTACTGAACGCTTTCCGTTATGGTTTGTTTGGTGTTATTCAAAGACGTAATGGTGTTTTGAAGAATATAAGTGAAATGGGTAATACTGAAGCCGCCTCTGAGGGAAGATATGGCTTTTCCGTGATTTTAGATATGACCAATGATGATGATTCATATCGATTGACTCGTCAGTTGGCTTTAAGACCTGGTGTAACTAAACCTGCTGGCGATGAAGATTATGAAAAGATTTTGTCATTGAATAAGAATGGCTCTATTTTGTCACCTGAAGAT
>CADBSN010000187.1 GCA_902797255.1 uncultured Bacteroidales bacterium
GTTACAGGAAAAAGCTGGAAACATCGCAGGTACTATTTGGAATGCACTTGCAGAGAACAATGGTCAGACTTACAAGCAGATTAAGAAGACTACAAAGTTGGCAGAGAAGGATTTCAATCTTGGACTCGGTTGGTTGCTTCGTGAAGACAAGGTAGCTGTTGCTGAGTCAGGCGATGAGAAAGATCCATACATTTACTCTTTGAAGTAATTCGTATTTAATTAAGAATTAAAGAGGTATTCCATGTGGATACCTCTTTTTTTGTCTGTCTGTGTCCGTTTACGGCCATTTAAGGGTAATTGTTTCACAATTGTATTTTTTTTTGTAAATTTTTTGCGAAATATGCATTGCTGGTTATGAATTAATTCGTAACTTTGCACCTGTAATTCGGAAACGAATTGCCCGTGAAGGTTCGCATAGCCGCGATTAATTGGGAACAGAGGTGTGAATCCTCGACTGTCCCGCAGCAGTGAACTCCGTTCTAACTGACCGACAACAAGCCATTATCCGTAAGGGTGAGAAGGCGTCGCGAAGTGGAGTAAGTCTGAAGACCAGCCTTTTCGGTTAAAATGTCGATTGTCTTCGATGTAAGGACATGAGACACAAGAAGTATTTTTATTATCAGTTCATAAATAAAGGATTATTATGTTCAAAAATTTCAATGGGTACAATCTCATTGAGGCATACCATAAGATGCGTCATGAGCAGAAGTACCGCCCGGGAAGGGTAATGAAGAAATGTATTGAGGCCGCAGTCGTATTGATTGTGACCCTTGTGTTGTGGAATTTGCCAACTAGTGCGTTTGGCATGGAAGGTTTGACGGTTGTGCAACAGCGCATCATAGCCATTTTCGCTTTTGCTACGCTGATGTGGATCATGGAAGTTGTGCCTTCGTGGGCTACGTCAGTCGGCATCATCGGTATGATGCTGCTCTTTTGTAGTGATTCGGGTGTCAAACCCTTGTGTGATCCAGACAATGTTGGCGCGTTGTTGTCTTACAAAGGAATTATGGCTTGTTTTGCCGATCCTGTTATCATGTTGTTCATCGGTGGTTTCATCCTAGCTATTGCAGCAACGAAGACAGGTCTCGATGCCCAGTTGGCCAAGATATTGCTCGTTCCGTTTGGCAAGAAGAGTAGTAATGTGTTATTGGGTTTCCTGCTCATCACAGGTCTGTTCTCTATGTTTGTATCCAATACCGCAACAGCAGCGATGATGCTTACCTTCCTCACGCCGGTATTCCGTCAGTTGCCTGCTAATGGCAAAGGGCGTATCGCTTTGGCCCTTTCCATCCCTGTCGCAGCAAACCTAGGTGGTATGGGTACACCTATTGGAACCCCTCCAAACACCATCGCTCTGAAGTACTTGAATGACCCAGAGGGATTGAATCTCGGAATCGGATTCGGTCAGTGGATGCTTATCATGGTTCCTGTTGTGATTGTATTGCTTTTCTTTGCGTGGGTATTGCTCCGTAAGATGTTCCCATTCACACAGAAGACGATCGAGCTCACCATTGAGGGAGGCATGAAGAAAGGCGTACAATCAAAGATTGTCATCATTACTTTCATCGTGACCGTACTTTTGTGGTTGCTCGACTCTGTGACAGGTATCAACAGCTATACCGTAGCACTCATCCCATTCCTGGTGTTCTCGATGACAGGTGTGATTGGTCGTCAGGATTTGGAAGAAATCAACTGGAGCGTTATCTGGATGGTTGCAGGTGGATTCGCACTTGGCTACGGACTCAATCAGTCAGGACTGGCAGAATTGGCCGTAGAGAGCATACCGTTTGGAGAGTTCTCACCAATCCTTATCCTCATCCTCTCAGGACTTATCTGTTACACCCTCTCCAACTTCATCTCCAACTCAGCTACAGCAGCCCTTCTCATGCCAATCCTCGTGGTTGTATGTGCAGCTATGGGTGACAAACTCGATGCAATCGGAGGAACATCAACCATTCTTATTGGAGTAGCAGTAGCAGCAAGTAGTGCCATGGTGCTCCCAATCTCCACACCGCCGAATGCGTTGGCCTATGCAACCAACCTCGTTGAGCAGCGCGATATGGCTCGCATCGGACTTATCGTAGGTATCACCTCGATGGTATTGGGTTATGGAGTACTTTATCTCATCGGAAATCTTCACATCATATAAAGTCTTTATTTCAAGCAAAACACACCATACAAAGTCTTTACCTCAAACACTACGTAAGTCGTGTATACGTGTTTTTTAATTAGTTTGTGTGAGGAGCGGTTGTCATCATGTGATGTGACACCGCTCCTTTTTTCCCCCATCATCATTGGCTTTCACCCAAAATGCTTCCGCTCGGCATAACCTTGAACTCTTGAACTCTTGAACATTGAACATTGAACTTTGAACCTTGAACTTTGAACTCTTGAATCCTTAAACTCTTGAACTTTGAACTCCTTGAACTGACTTTCAACTTTCAACTTTCAACTAGCCTGCCCTCCTAGGGAGAGCAGGCTCTTTTA
>CADBSN010000188.1 GCA_902797255.1 uncultured Bacteroidales bacterium
AACGGCAAGTAAAGCAGCAATTCGGATGCGACCTGTATGTTCCAAAGGAAATCAATGCTGTCAAACCAGGACAGGACTTCGTATGGGCCTCCTCCAACCAGATTGACAACCGGCTCAACATCTGTGTTTACACATATCCCTATTCACCTGACGAAGGGCTCTCACATGCACGTTATATTGCCATCCGAGACTCGTTCATGCGTGAGAATATCAAGGGTGAGCAAGCCAACCAATACATGACCACCAATCCAGAGTTCGTCTTCCTCCGTAACATCAACTTTGAAGGTCGTCAAGTCCTGGAAGCCCGTGGGTTGTGGGCCATGAAGAACGACATGATGGGAGGTCCATTCGTCTCCTATTCACAGATCGACTCCATCAACAACCGTGTTATCGTGACAGAAGGATTCGTCTATGCACCCGATAAGAAAAAGCGACCACTCATCCGACGATTGGAAGCAGCGATACAGACCCTAGAGATGAGTGAATAACAGCCCCCCTCCCACCCTCCACGAGGGGAGGAGAGTCGAGAGGCATGGGTCGGGAGGCAAGAGGAAC
This sequence comes from uncultured Bacteroidales bacterium, assembly GCA_902797255.1. Lineage (GTDB taxonomy): Bacteria > Bacteroidota > Bacteroidia > Bacteroidales > Bacteroidaceae > Colivivens. Next base: position 556 of record CADBSN010000188.1, read on the forward strand.
TAGAAAAACTAGAGAAACTAGAATTTGAACAAAAAAAACGAATCATTGAAGATATGAAACTACTAATTACCGTCATCACATGCTGCTTGGCAACTATGGTCCAGGCACAAACCATCAATCTGGCCGGAACATGGCAGTTCGAAATCGACCGTAACGATAAAGGCGTTGCGGAGCAATGGTATAACCGTCAATTAGATGATACCATCGACTTGCCAGCATCCATGCTGCAACGACTCAAAGGAGATGACATCAGCGTCAACACCCGTTGGGTAGGTAGTCTGTACGACAGCTCCTACTTCTACAACCCTTATATGGAGAAATACCGCAAACCAGGAAAGGACATGAAACTCACCTTCTTCCTTACCCCTGCGAAGCATTATGTGGGTGTGGCTTGGTACAAACGGACCATTACTCTCCAGCAGTTCGATAAAAACAGTTCCTATAACCTTTATCTGGAACGTCCCCATATCGAGACTACGTTGTTTATCAACGGCAAGAAGGTAGGGATGCGCAACAGCTTGGTAACAGCACACCAATACGATGTGACAAACTATCTCCATCAAGGTGAGAATACCATAGCAATCCGTATCGACAACCGCCCCGAGACGGTCAACGTAGGAAACGACTCCCACTCCATCACCGACCAGACCCAAGGCGACTGGAACGGAATCGTAGGTAGGATCGAGTTACAACAGACCTCCGCAACCCATATCACCGACTTGCAGGTATTCCCCGACATTGACAAGCAAGAAGCACTGGTGAAACTGCAAGTGGTCGGAAAACCAAAATCGAAGTACACCCTGACGCTGCATGCCTCTAGCAACGAAATAGAAGGCGGTTATTCTGAAGGTCGTGTTGAAACGACCGTCACATTAACGAGCGACACAACCCTATTTGAGTACCCTGTCAAACTCAAGAACATGAAACTATGGGATGAGTTCCACCCCTATACCTACACCCTCACAGCCCTGCTGTCGAAGAAGAAGAGCACAGTTGACTTTCCTGGCATCACTTTCGGTATGCGTAAGATCGAGATTCGCGGTAAGATGTTCTACGTAAACGGACGTGAGGTACAATTGCGAGGTACGGTCGAGAACTGCGACTTCCCCCTCACTGGTTATGCACCGATGGATATCGAGTCATGGGAACGCGTATTCCGTCGCTGTAAGGAATACGGACTCAACCACATGCGTTTCCACTCCTATTGTCCACCCAACGCAGCCTTTGCGGCAGCTGATAAAGTCGGCTTCTACTTGCAACCAGAGGGTCCCAGCTGGCCCAATCACGGTGTAGTACTTGGAAACGGGCGTCCCATCGACAAATACCTGATGGATGAGACCAAGCGCATGACCAAAGATTACGGTAACCACCCATCCTTCTGCATGATGGCATGTGGTAACGAACCAGCAGGTAATTGGGTAGCATGGGTCAGCCAGTTTGTTGATTATTGGAAAGCAACCGATACCCGCAGGGTATATACCGGAGCATCCGTGGGTGGTAGCTGGCAATGGCAGCCTAAGAGTCAATATCATGTGAAGGCAGGAGCCAGAGGTCTTCAATGGGGCAGTCGCCGTCCCGATACGATGGACGACTATACCAGTGCTATCGGAAATGTAGCAGAACCCTACGTCAGTCATGAGACTGGTCAGTGGTGCGTCTTCCCTAACTTCGATGAAATCAGCAAATATACCGGTGTGAACAAAGCCCGTAACTTCGAGGTGTTCCGTGATATCCTGAACGATAACGGTATGGGTAGCCGTGCCAAGCAGTTTATGATGGCATCCGGTAAGCTTCAAGCCCTCTGTTACAAGTATGAGATAGAGCGTACCATGCGTACCCCGCAATATGCAGGTTTCCAGTTGCTGTCCATCAACGACTATTCGGGCCAGGGAACGGCCCTCGTAGGAGTAACCGATGTATTCTTCGACGATAAGGGCTATATGTCTGCTCCAGAGTTCCGTGAGTTCTGTTCGCCTGTCGTACCATTAGCCAAGATGGCTAAATTCACCTATAAGAACAACGAAACCTTCCATGCTGATATCGTGCTCAACCAATATGAAGATCACACTTTGGTCAATATCAGTCCTCTTTACACGATTACCGCAGCAGGAAAGACCCTTTACTCAGGTCGCTTCCCCGCTAGAAACTGGACAATCGGTAACAATATTCCTGTCGGGAGTATCGACTTCCCACTCTCTGCTATCAAGGAAGCACAGAAGTTGACACTCACCGTCAGTCTGCCAGGAACAGAAGCCAAGAACCACTGGGACTTCTGGGTTTACCCTGCAGAAGTACAGGAAGAGAAAGGGAACGTATGGATAACAGACCAGTTTGACGAGCAGACCATGAACGTTTTGAAGAAAGGAGGTAAGGTGCTCCTGACCGCAGCAGGTAAGGTCACTTACGGCAAGGAAGTTGTACAGCAGTTCACCCCCGTATTCTGGAACACCAGCTGGTTCAAGATGCGTCCCCCACATACCACAGGAATCCTTGTTGAGAACACCCACAGCATCTTCGACCTCTTCCCAACCGACTACCACAGCGACCTGCAGTGGTGGGAGTTGGTCAACCGTGCACAAGTCATGCAGTTCACGGAGTTCCCAGCTGACTTCCAACCCTTGGTACAAAGTATCGATACCTGGTTCCTGTCGCGCAAGATCGGTATGTTGTTTGAGGCTAACGTATTGGGTGGTAAACTTGTGATGACCTCAATGGATATCACCAATAACCTCGAACAACGTGTTGTAGCCCGTCAGATGCGCGCTTCGATCCTGCATTACATGAACTCTGACCAGTTCAAGCCAGCCTTCACCATCGACCCACAACGTATCACAGACCTCTTCACGAAGTCTGCCCCTGCGGTGAACCTCTACACCAAAGACTCACCCGATGAGTTGAAACCGAAAATCAACTAAACATGTCTTTCATCTCGATTTCTTTCCTCATCTTCTTGCCGTCTGTATATATCCTCTATTGGATGTTGTCACGATGGCTGAGATGGCAGAATCTGTTTGTGGTTCTCGCAAGCTATCTGTTCTATGGATGGTGGGATTGGCGCTTCCTGCTCTTGATCATCCTCACCTCTTTGAGCAGTTATGCGACCGGTATCGCCATCGAAGGGGGAGAAAAGCGATCGAGACGCTTCTGGACTACTTTCAATATCGTGCTCAACCTCGGCATATTGGCCGTCTTCAAGTATTACGATTTTTTTGTTACCAATCTTCAGGACTTGCTGGGTCAGGTAGGGATTGCATCCAGTTTTCCCACCCTTCAGCTGATTCTGCCAGTCGGTATCAGCTTCTACACCTTCCAGTCCTTGAGTTATACCATCGACATCTATCGAGGACAACTTAGGGCCACACGTGACATCACGGCTTTCTTCGCCTATATCAGTTTCTTCCCACAATTAGTGGCAGGTCCTATCGAACGAGCCACCCACCTGCTGCCTCAGATGCTGCAGCCTCGTCGGTTCGACCGAACAATCAGCGTAGATGGCCTCCGCCGTATTCTGTGGGGGTTTTTCAAGAAGATGGTGATTGCAGACAACTGTGCCATCGCAGTTAATACCATCTGGGGGAATTGGCAGGAGTATGACGGTCTGATTCTGATTGTCGGAATGTTGCTGTTCACGTTCCAGATCTATGGAGATTTCTCCGGCTATTCCGACATCGCTATCGGAACAGCCCAATTGTTTGGTATTCGCCTCTGTGACAACTTCCGTCTGCCCTATTTCTCACGTAATGTAGGAGAGTTCTGGCGCAGATGGCACATCTCACTCATGACTTGGTTCCGTGACTATGTCTATATCCCATTAGGAGGTAGTCGGGGAAGCAAGGGTAAGACCATCTGCAACACGATGGTGGTCTTCCTGTTGAGTGGATTGTGGCATGGAGCCAACTGGACCTTCGTGATTTGGGGCCTTTACAGCGCCCTCCTGTTCCTGCCGTCCATCATCAGAGGCAACCGCACACGCTCGTCAGAGCAACCTGCGACCCTCTCCGAACTCCCCAAGATCCTGTTTACCTTTGTCCTGGTGGCATTTGGATGGGTCATCTTCCGTTCGACCTCCCTCACAGAAACTGTCGGTTATCTCGGACAGATGTTCACCTCGTTCGATCCGACCTCCTTCCTACACCTCTCAATTGGCAAGACGGCCCTTCTCTGGTGCGTTCTGCTGGTAGTCATCGAATGGTTGCAGCGTACACGCAGGCATCCGTTGGAGTTGTCAGAAGTACCACTTTTCCAGCATCGTGCTGTTCGATGGGTGGTCTATTACATCTTGTTGCTGACCATCATCCTGTTCCATGGTGAGGAAACCACATTCATCTACTTCCAATTCTAATTGCCCATGCGTAAGTTCATCCTCCATACCCTCCTGTACCTGTTGCCAGTCATCCTCTTGGTTGGTAGCGCAGAAATCACATTGAGGACCATTCCAAACAACTATCGTCAGAAATACCAATGGATGAGCAGTCATAGTGGCGACCTCGAAGTGTTGATGCTGGGTAACTCACACGGGCTGTTCGGATTGCGTCCCGATCAGTTCACACAACCTACTTACAACCTCTGTAACGTGTCCCAGATCTTTGAATACGACGAATATCTCTTAAACCGTTTCCTTCCCCAATGTTCGCATCTGCATACCGTCATCCTTGTATGCGACCATTCCAACCTGTTCGATCCACCATTGGAAGAGAGCGAAGCATACCGCTGCACCTATTACAGGCTGTATATGGACTATCCGAAACATTCGTTGCTCAGCAGTTACGGCTTTGAAGTCAGTCATATCAAGGCATCAGGAGAGAAACTGACACAATGGATACAGGGAAGGAACGAATCATGTGACTCGTTAGGATTCCTGCCCCAAGAGGGTCTCCAGCGTTTTCCTGAGGAAGATGCTGATTGGGGTACCGTTTCAGCCAGACAACACTGTGAACAAGATACCCTCTATGCGTATGCCAACCGAGAAAAACTCTTTCAGATAGCCGCACATCTGCAACAAGAAGGCATCCGACTGATACTGGTGCAAACCCCTGTTACAGAGGCATACACTCGTGCTATCCAAGCAAACTGGTCTTGGAACGACCGTTTTTTGCGTCAGACATTGGAAACTTGTCACACTCGCTACGACGCCATCATCGAAGACTTCTCCACCGCCCCCCGTTTTCAGGCACAAGACTTCAGCGATGCCGACCACCTCTCTGCCCAAGGAGCCCAAAAGTTCTCACATTATTTGTCTCACGCCCTCCAATGAGTCTTCTGATTTAACAAAAACCTTTTCAGAGTTCAAGTGTTTTAACAGTTTAATGATTTTTTAGGCTTGAAAAGCCGGTGTTTCGGTTCCCGCAACACTGGATGCACCTCAGCATAGCTCAAGCAAGCTTGGCTCTGCATTCGGTTTTCACAGTGTTTTTGCTCACGAAGTATGTGAAGGCTCTGTAAGAGACAAAGATGGGAGATAGAGATTTTTATCTGAGAACTTGTTCACAAAGAAAAATAGATGCCTCTCATCTTGTAAGGACTATAATTCCGACACATACTGAAGTGAGGATATTTAAGGTTTTTGTTCTTAATAACTCCCAACAACAGTTATGATATTGTTTTTTAGATTGTGACAACAATCGAGGTTTTTTGCTTTAATTGATTTCAAAGCACGACGTGCGGCGTGTGATGCTGGTGATGCCTGATGGAAGTTTACTTACAATCACGTAGCATCAGCAGCAGACGAGAATCTTGTTAAAGATTGAAATCAATGAAAGGATTTTTCCGGTTTTTGTTAGAATCAAAACACAGGAGGAGATAAGAGAGGGCCAAGAGCCCCGTAGGCTCTCGACTCTAGGCTCTCGACATGAAAGGACAGACTCAGACGAGCCTGTCCTTTACCTAAGGAGGATATAGAAGGTCTATTAGTTGATAAACAGCAACTCACGATATTTAGGAAGTGGCCACAGGTCGTTATCAACCACCTCTTCCAGCTTGTCGATTGGACGACGGATGGCA
>CADBSN010000189.1 GCA_902797255.1 uncultured Bacteroidales bacterium
TCACTTGTAAAAATGATTCTAACTTTCCGTTTCTCTTCTTCCATTAAAAGTTTATTTGGTGACAAAGTTACCACAAATATGCAACAAATCCAAATTTATCACCATTTTTTCATCTATCTCTATTGTCTTTTTGGCAGATTTAGGCTTTTTGGCACTATTTTTGCCGTATAGAAAAGCAAAAAAACGAAATACGATATGGCAAAATTTATTGATTACTATAAGATTCTTGGTGTACCAAAAGACATCCCGCAGAAGGATATTAAAGCTGCTTATCGCAAACGCAGTAAGCAGTTCCATCCCGACTTGCATCCAGATGATCCTAAGGCAAAGGCGAAGTTTCAATTGCTCAATGAAGCTTATGAGGTGTTGAACGATCCAGATAAGCGTGCCCGTTATGATCAGTTTGGTGAGAACTGGGACAAGATAAACAACGGAGCAGGAGGCTTCGGCGCCCAGACTGGTGGCGACCCGTTCGGTGGATATAATCCCTTTGGCGGTGGAGGCAATCCGTTTGGAGGCGGTCAGGGCGGTTTCGAATTCAATTTTGGAAATGGTGGTTTCTCTGACTTTTTCTCTCAGCTCTTTGGTGACGGAATGCGTGGCGCAGCAGGACCAAGCGGATTTGGCTCAAGGGCAGGTCGACGAGCTACTCCTAATGAAACGCAGGCTACGATTGATGTCGATATGTATACAGCAATCCTCGGAGGGGATGTCATCATCCAGTCGGGGTCAGAAAAACTTAAACTGAAACTTAAACCGGGTACGCAACCTGGTACCAAGATGCGTCTCAAAGGAAAGGGACAGGGTGGGGGCGATTTAATTCTGACGCTTAACGTGAAGCTTCCTACTAACTTGAACGACCATCAGAAATCACTCTTAATACAAATGAGACAGTCTTTGTGAACTGTCTCATTTCTGTTTTATTCATACTTTGGTTTCCGCTTTCGTGCCTCTTCAAGTGAGAGAAGTTGCGGTTGATTCTGTTCATAACTCTCACGTAATTCCGCTTGGTGGGTCTGAAGCTGTTCAATAAAGTTTGCTTTATCGTTCGGATCGAGCAGATGCTGGGCTGCCACTACGTTCTGGGCTGCATCTTTCATCCAAACAACTGGACCGTCATATTCAATCGCAATCTTCAGTGCTGTATGCATATCGCTGGTGGTAGCTCCTCCAATCATCAAAGGAACAGATATGCCAGCCTCACGGAGTGCGTGGGCTGTGTTAACCATTTCTGTGAGGGATGGAGTAATAAGCCCTGAAAGCCCTATGATTTCAGCTTTAATTTCTTTGGCTTTCTTCACAATGTCCTCAGCAGACACCATCACGCCCATATCGACTATCTCGTAGCCGTTACATCCCATGACCACTCCTACAATATTCTTACCTATATCGTGTACGTCACCTTTCACTGTGGCTAGGAGTACTACGTGGTGGGTACTACTTTCTAAGTTGTCTGAATGATGTGTGTCGAAATAGGGTTGCAAGATGTTGACTGCTTGTTTCATTGTGCGAGCAGTTTTGACTACTTGTGGAAGGAACATCTTTCCTTCGCCGAAGAGTTCACCCACTTTGTTCATGGCTTCCATCAGCGGTCCTTCGATAACTTTTACTGCCGATTCCTGTTTCTTGAGTTCATCAAGTACGATGGTTTCAAGATTCTCTGTCATCCCTTTCATAATCATCTCTCCGAGCGTGTGAACGGTCTGTTCTTGAGGTGTATCAGCATTACTTTGGGCGTTCTGGTTCTGTCCTATTTGAATCAGGCGTTCTGTTGCATCAGCTCTTCTGTTGAGCAACACGTCATCAATGGCAGTCAGGAATTCCTCGTCTATATCGGCATAAGTCACTTTTGATGCGGGGTTGACGATTGCCATATCCATTCCTCTCTGAATATTGTGATAGAGGAACACCGCATGCATGGCCTCGCGTAGGTAGTTGTTGCCTCGGAAAGAGAACGAGAGGTTGCTGACACCTCCGCTCACATGGGCATGAGGCAGGTTCTGCTTGATCCATTCTGTAGCACGTATAAAGTCGAGAGCGTAGTTGTTATGTGCTTCGATACCAGTTCCGACGGCAAGCACACAAGGGTCGAAAATGATGTCAGAGGGATTGAACCCAATAGACAGAAGCTGTTCATAAGCTCTGCGGCAGACGTTTATTTTCTGCTCATAAGTTGTTGCTTGTCCTTCTTCATCGAACGCCATTACTACCAGTGCTGCACCTAAGCGTTTCACTTCGCGAGCCTTACTGAGGAAGGTCGCTTCTCCTTCTTTCAGTGAGAGCGAGTTGACGATACTCTTTCCCTGTATGCATTTGAGTCCTGCCGTGATGATATCCCAGTCGGACGAGTCAATCATCAGAGGGATGCGTGCGATATCTGGGTCGGACATCAGGAGGTTGACAAAATGTGTCATCTCTGCTTTTGCATCCAGAAGTCCGTCGTCCATATTGATATCGAGCACCATCGCTCCGTCTTCAACCTGCTTGCGTGCTATCTGTAGCGCTTCGTCGTAGTTCTTCTCGTTGATAAGTCGTAAGAACTTGCGTGAACCTGCTACGTTACAACGCTCACCGATATTGATGAAATGAACCTCTGGAGTAAGTAAGAGTGGCTCGAGACCTGCGAGTGCAAAGGGGTGAGCTGATGGGTCGACATTTTCTGTTTGATGAATAGAGTGGGGGATTCTTTCTAAGCTATCTGCAAGGGCACGAATGAAATCGGGAGTGGTACCGCAGCAGCCTCCTACGATATTCACCAGCCCTTCTCCGACAAACTCCATCACTTGTTCTGCAAATTCCGCAGCAGTCTGGTCGTAAGTACCCATCGCATTCGGTAGTCCTGCATTAGGGTGACAACTAATATAATATGGAGCCTTTGATGCTAACTCTCGCAGGAATGGTTTTAGATCTTTTGCCCCGAACGAACAGTTGAGACCAACAGAAAAGATGTCAGCATGCGAGACGGATATGAGGAATGCTTCGATGGTCTGTCCTGAGAGGGTACGTCCGGCTTTGTCGGATACCGTCATAGACAGCATCACCTCAACTTTTCGTCCTGCATTCTTCATCGCTTCTTCGGCAGCATAGAGTGCAGCTTTTGCATTGAGAGTGTCAAAGATGGTCTCGATGAGCAATGCGTCTACTCCAGCTTCAATCATCGCAGTCATCTGTTCTTCATAGGCCTTTGTAAGTTGATCGAAGGTGATATCGCGACGAGCAGGATCGTTGACATCTGGGCTCATGGAACAGGTGCGGTTGGTTGGACCAACGCTACCTGCTACGAAACGAGGTTTGCTTGGATTGGCTTTCGTGAACTCATCTGCCAGTTGGCGTGCAATCCTGACTCCCTCTGTGTTGAGTTCCCGTATTTTGTCTTCACAATGATATTCTGCTTGTGAGATACGTTGCGATGAGAATGTGTTGGTTGAAAGGATATCTGCTCCTGCTTCGAGATACAGACGATGAACCTCTTGAACAACCTCAGGGTGCGTCAGGTTCAATTGGTCAAAGTTTCCCTTGAAACCTTTACGTTGGAGCATCGTTCCCATCGCTCCGTCGAGTATCAGTATGTTGTGTTTTATTGCTTCGTGTAGTGTCATATATTTAGTGTTTCATGGCGCGATCCATTTCGCGGCGGTCTTCTTTCTCTTTCAAGGTCTGACGTTTATCAAACGTCTTCTTTCCTTTTGCCAATGCGATGTCGAGTTTTGCCAAACCGTTCTCGTTGATGAAGAGTCGGGTAGGGACGATGGTGAATCCTGGGTTCTTCGATTCTGCTTCGAGATTGCGCATCTCTTTTTTGTTAAGGAGCAGTTTGCGTTCGCGTCGTTCTGAATGGTTGTTGTACGAGCCTTGCAGATAGGTCGAGATGTTCATGTTCTTCACCCAGAGTTCTCCATGAACGAAATAGCAATAGCTATCGACCAAGCTAGCTTTGCCCATGCGGATGGATTTGATTTCCGTACCCGTAAGGACAATACCTGCGGTGAAGATGTCGATGAACTCGTAGTCGAACGAGGCTCGTTTGTTCTTTATGTTGATGCGCTGTGGCTTCTTGTCTTTTTTCATCTTTTCTGATAGTTTTCTACAATCAAAGGGGTCACCTCTTCCTCGTAGTCGTCAAGGTATTCATCGCCGTATTCATTGAGGGCTTCAAACTGCTCATATTGCGCCATGAATTCCTCTTCGGTCTTATCTGCTTCCAATTCCTCCCGATGGGCTTTGTATTCTCGTGCTACATCGAAGAGAAACTGCCCGAACTGCTTCATGCCCCATTCTTTCTTGAGGAGCATCGGGAAGGGACCCAATAGTACGTATGGGCCGTATCCGTTCTGGATAAGCTGGATAAATCCGCCCTCCATCACTTCGTCACGCAGATAGCGATAAGCCAGCAGACAATGTTCGTTGAACGACAGCATATCCATATTGCTTTCGTTCAGTTGACCGTCAATGCGAGTGATGAGTTGGTCGGTTTCGGAGTTCAAGTATTTTACGGCTTCTTCGTAACTCATAGCTTTATTGGCTTTCTTTTATCCAACCGTTGCGGTAGGCGAAGAGGAGTTTCTTCAGGTCCTCAACATTCTTCTTCAACTGCTTACCTTTATCTGTGTCCTTTACATACATGCGGTTCTGGCTCATCTCGACAATCTGGGTTGTGCTGCGAATGTCTTCGCCTCGTCGGATGGCTTCTTCGGCTGATACGAATGGCTGGTGTTGTACGAGTTCCAAACCACGTGAGTGGAACGTGAGGGTGTAACCAGCGATACCTGTCTTGGGCTGATAAGCTTTCGAGAATCCTCCATCGATGACCATATGCTTTCCGTTGGCTTTGATGGGGGTTTCTCCTTTCAGGGTGCGGACGGGCACGTGGCCGTTGATGATGTGGCGATGTGTACCTTCCACCTTGAAGTTGTCGAGAATCATGTCCATCACCTGCTCGTTGTCGCTGTACTTATAATAGTAGCCTTTCTTCTCGGTGTAGGTCGATTCGTCTGCGATGAAGTAGCGCTCGAAGGTAGTCATGCGGTCTTTGTCGAATAGAGGACTGTTCTTGCCGCACCACAGATACCACAGGAAGTCAATAGCGAACTGCTTCTTATCGCCCTTCACGTCGTTGTTGAAGGCTGCAAGCACCAGTCGTCCTGTCTTTTTCATCAGTTCGATGCCTTTGTAGGTCTTGCCTTGAATCTCTACTTCCTTCAGCGAACCATCCTTGTTGAGGGGCACGGATGCGTGGAACATGAGGTTGGAATTCGAGATGGCATACATCGCACCGTGTGACAAGAGACAGTTGATGTGGCTGCGTAGTTTCTCGCTTGCCGAGAACGAATGTGCCAGCTTGTTCATCAGTTCCTGCTCATCTGGGCTGAGGTCATAAGGATGCTCAGGGTCGATGGTCGGCAGATTGGTATCGAGCAGCGGATAGGTCTTACCTCCTAGGGTGATGGTTCCTTCTTTTTTATTGATAAGGTGTAGCAAGTTGCGGTCTTGCATCTCGAATTCGGGGCGGCGATTGATAATGCGAGCCTCTTCCTTAAATTGGATGATGGTGATGGCCTTGTGCATCAGCGCCATGAGCCGTTCGGTCTGCATGTCTTCCTGCGGTTCTTCGCGCAGGTTGACGACCTTGAACTGCTCGCAAGGGTCGTTCTCGTAGGTGTACATCGCGAAGGTTGCGAGGGGAAGCAGGTTGATGCCATAACCGTCTTCGAGCGTACTTAGGTTCCCATACCTAAGCGTCATTCGCAGCACGTTACAGATACAAGCCCTGTTTCCTGCAGCAGCTCCGAACCAGTCGATGTCATGGTTTCCCCACACGATGTCGAAGTGGTGATAATTCATCAATGTATTCATGATGAGGTGTGCACCTGGGCCGCGATCGAAGATGTCGCCCAGCAGGTGAAGGCGGTCGATCGCCAGTCGCTGGATGAGCCGACATAGCTCGATGATGAACGCATCAGCACGGTCCGTTTCGATGATGGTTTCTACGATTTTGCTGTAGTACTCGTACTTCTTGTCCTGTTCGTTTCGTGGCGATTCGTGCAGCAACTCCTCGATGATGTAGTCGAACTGAGCGGGTAGGGCCTTGCGGATTTTCGACCGCGTGTATTTGCTCGACACCTCGCGGCA